>CAYQGF010000020.1:0-22885 GCA_964416885.1 uncultured Iamiaceae bacterium | reverse complement strand
GCCGCCTCGCAGATGATCGACATGATCTCGACGGCGATGTCGGGCGACCTGCCGACCGAGCCGGTCTTCTGGGGCCTCGAGAACCCGGACATCCAGCGCTTCGAGCTGTGCCCGGACTACGACACCCCTGAGAACCAGGCTGTCGTCGAAGAGGTGACGCAGGCCATCAACGACGGCACCTACGGGCTGCCCGAGGGCGTCTGACGTGCCTGCCCCGTTGCTCGCCATGCGCGGCATCACCAAGCGGTACCCCGGGGTCCTCGCCAACGACGCCGTGGACTTCGAGGTGCACGCCGGTGAGGTCGTCGCGTTGCTCGGCGAGAACGGGGCGGGCAAGTCGACTCTGATGAAGGTGCTGTTCGGGCTCGATCGTCCAGATGCGGGGACGATCGAGCTCGACGGCACCGCCGTCGACCTGCGGGGGCCCCATCACGCCCTCGCCCACGGCATCGGTATGGTCCACCAGCACTTCCAGCTGGTGCCGGACATGACCGTCGCCGAGAACGTCGCCCTGGGCACGACGCGGGGGCCACGGTCGCCGCGGCGGGAGGCGGCCGAGTCGGTGCGCTCGTTGAGCGCCCGGTTCGGGCTGGAGCTCGACCCGGACCGGCTCATCGGTGACCTCCCGGTCGCCACCTGCCAGCGGGTCGAGATCGTCAAGCTGCTGCACCGGGACGCCCGGGTCCTGATCCTCGACGAGCCGACCGCGTCGGTGGGCCCCGCCGACTGGGAGCGGCTGTCGAAGCTGCTGCGGACGCTGGCCGACTCCGGCGCCGCGGTCGTCTTCATCAGCCACAAGCTCGACGAGGTGGCCGGGGTGGCCGACCGGGCCGTCGTCCTGCGGCACGGCCGCCGGGTCGGCGAGGTCGACCCCCGGGTGGCGACGGCGTCCGAGATGGCCCGGCTGATGGTCGGACGGGACGTGGTGCTCCGGGTCGACCCCGGCCCCAGTGAGGTGGGCGAGGTCGTGCTCGAGGTCGTCGGGGTCGAGGTCCAGGGGGCGGGGCCCGGCCCCGCCCTCGACGGCGTCGGGCTCGAGGTCCGCCAGGGCGAGGTCCTCGGGGTGGCGGGTGTCGAGGGCAACGGCCAGGACGAGCTGGTGCGCGTCGTCACCGGCCAGCAGGAGCCCGACCGGGGCGAGGTCCGGGTCGCCGGTCGGCGGCTGGACGCCTCGGTGGCCGGTGCCTTCGTCCGGGCCGGCGGCGGCTACATCCCCGAGGACCGCCACCGCGACGGCGTGGCCCTCGACCTGAGCGTGTCGGACAACCTCGCCCTCCGGGTGTTCTCGCGACGGCCCCTGGCCCGCTGGGGCCTGATCGACCGGGTGGCCCAGCGGCGCCATGCCCGCGACCTGTGCGAGCGCTTCGACGTGCGGGGACCGGGCCCCGAGGCGCGGATGGCGCAGCTGTCGGGTGGCAACCAGCAGAAGGCGGTCCTGGCCCGCGAGATGGGAGGGCATCCGGACCTGCTGGTGGTCGCCCAACCGACACGCGGCCTCGACATCGGGGCGATGGAGTTCGTTTACCGGCAGGTCCTCGCCCACCGGGAGCGGGGTGGGGCGACGCTGCTCGTCTCGTCGGACCTCGACGAGGTGCTCTCGCTGTCGGACCGGGTGG
The DNA here is from genome assembly GCA_964416885.1 of uncultured Iamiaceae bacterium. GTDB lineage: Bacteria > Actinomycetota > Acidimicrobiia > Acidimicrobiales > Iamiaceae > Iamia. Next base: position 21,269 of record CAYQGF010000020.1, on the reverse strand, counting down.
CGGTGATGTCGCGGGGACGGATCGTCGAGGTCGTCGACCGCGCCGACGCCGACATCGACCGGATCGCCCTGCTGATGGCCGGGGCGGAGGCCGCATGAAGCTCGCCCGTGCTGTGGTCCAGCCGTCGTTGGACCTGGTGACCGCGCTCGTTGCGGTGGTGGCCGCCCTGGCGGTTGGGGCCGTGTTCATCGCCTTCGCCGGTGCCCAGGTGGGCGACGCCTACGGCGCCATCTGGGACGGGGCGTTCGGGTCCCGGCCCCAGACCTCGAACACCCTCCAGAAGGCGGTGCCGCTCACGCTCGTGGCCCTCGGCTGGATCGTCGCCGCCCGGGCCAAGCGCCTGAACATCGGCCTCGAGGGCCAGGTGCTCGTCGGGGCCATGTGCGCGACCTTCGCCGGGCAGCACCTCGACCTCCCGCTGCGCGCCGGGCTGCTCCTCTCGACCCTGGCCGGCGCGGCCGGCGGGGCGCTGTGGTGCGGGGTCGCGGCCTGGATGTGGGCCCGGCGGGGGGTCAACGAGATCATCTCGACGCTGATGCTCAACCTCATCGCCGTCCAGGTGGTCGGGTGGGCGCTGCGGGGGCCGCTCGCCGGGGGCAGTTCGGACGTGGTGCGGAGCGAGCCCGTGGCCGTCGGCGCCCAGTGGCCCACGATCATCGAGCGGACCCCTCTGACCTGGGCGGTGGCCCTGATCCCGCTCGCTGCCCTCGTGACCTGGGTCGTCCTGCAGCGGACGACGTTCGGCTATCGGCTGCGCTTCGTGGGCGCCAGCCCGAGCACGTCGCGGGTCGCCGGGATCGACCCGGTGCGGACCTCCGTCCAGGCGATGCTGCTCTCGGGGGCGCTGGCGGGGGTCGCCGGCTCGGTGCTGGTCCTCGGGAGCCAGGCCCACGCCCTCACCGACAACATCTCGGGCGGCGTCGGCTACTCGGGCATCGTCGCCGCCCTCCTCGCCGGGGGGTCGCCGTTCGGCGCCGGCCTGGCCGGGCTCGGCCTCGCCGCCCTGGCCCAGGGCGGGGGCCTGATGGAGGCCCGCACCGGCGTGCCGGCCCACGTCACCGGCGTCCTCCAGGGCACGATCATCGCCCTGGTCGCCTCGACCGCCGTGCTCCGCGCCCGGCTGGTCGACCGGCTCACCCGGCGGATGACGACGCCCGCCGAGCCGCGACCCGAGCCCGTCGTCGACGTGACCGACGAGGACGACGAGGGCCTCGTCGGGGTCGAGGGAGGTCGGACCTGATGGACATCTTCGACAGCGCCTGGTTGGTGGCGACGGTGATCGCCGCCACCCCGCTGGTGTTCGCGGCGATGGGCGAGCTGGTGGCCGAGCGGTCCGGCGTGCTCAACGTGGGGATCGAGGGGATGATGGTCACCGGGGCCTTCGGTGGCTTCGTCGGGGCCGAGGCCTCGGGGAACTGGGTCGTCGGCCTGGCCGGCGGGCTCATCGCCGGCACCCTGGTCGGCCTGCTCGCGGCCGCGCTGCTGGTCTGGTCGCGCGCCGACCAGATCGTGGTCGGCATCGCCATCAACCTGATCGGGCTGTCGCTGACCGGCTACCTGATCACCGAGACCTATGGCTCGGCCACCCGCGCCATGCTGGGCCGCCCGCCGCTGGTGAAGGTCCCCGTGCTGTCGGACATCCCGCTGGTCGGCCGCGCCCTGTTCGGGCAGCAGCTCGTGGTGTACCTGGCCGCCCTGCTGGTGGTCGGCGTGTGGTGGTTCCTGACGCGGTCGGCCTGGGGGCTCGGGGTGCGGGCGGCGGGGGAGGCCCCGGCCGCCGCCGACTCGGCCGGGCTGCGCGTGGGGTGGACCCGGACCGCGGCGACGGTGCTCGCCGGCGCCTGCGCCGGGGTCGGCGGGGCCTTCCTGTCGGTCGCCCAGGTCGGCGCCTTCACCCAGAACATGACCGCCGGTCGTGGGTTCCTGGCCTTGGCCGCGGTGATCCTCGGCCGGTGGCGCCCCTGGGGTGTGCTGGGGGCCTGTCTGCTCTTCGGGGCGGCTGACGCGCTGCAGCTGCGCCTCCAGGCGCGGGGCGAGGTCCCCGCGTCGGTGTGGCTCCTCGCCGGGGTCGCCCTCGTCGCCCTGCTGGTGACCAGCATCCGCACCCCGAGCCGGTCCGGGTCGGTGCGGGGGCGGCTGGCGGCGCGGGCGCTGATCGCCCTCGGGGCCTCCGCCGCTCTCGTCGCCGCGGTCGTCGGGCCCGACGTGACGGTGCCGACCCAGCTGTGGCTGGCGCTCCCGTACGTGCTGACCCTCTTCGTGCTGGGCGGGTTCGTCGGGGTGGCGCGGGTGCCGAGCGCGCTCGCCGTGCCATACGAGCGCACGAACGCTTGAGATCTCAGATTACATATCTTAGAATACCGTCGGTATCGGTCGGAGAAAGGGACATCGATGGAGGAACGAGCGGAGAAGGTTCAGGGCTCCGCGAGCCCTGACGGACGCGTGGCGACGGTGCTGGAGGCCTTGGACCTCGATCGGGCCGTCACCCTGGTGCAGGACGTGTGCCGCATCCCGAGCGTGCTGGGGGACGAGGGGCCGCTGGCCCGGTTCCTGGCGACCACGATGGAGGGGTCCCGGTTCGAAGCCGTCGAGCTGCAGGACGTGCTGCCCGACCGCCCCAACGCCCTCGGCGAGCTTCGCTTCGGCGACGGGCCCCGGGTGGTCCTCACCGGCCACATGGACACCAAGCCCGAGTCGATCGGGTGGACCGTGACCGAGCCCTACTCGGGGGCGCTGATCGACGGGCACGTCTACGGCCACGGCATCATGGACATGAAGGCGGCCCTGGCGTGCATGATCGTCGCCATGGAGGGCCTCCGGGCCTCCGGGGTCGACGTCGCCGGCACCGCCGCCTTCGCCGCGGTCAGCGACCACATGGGCGACCAGACGGGGTCGATCCGCTACTTCGACGCCCACGCCGCTGACTTGTGCGTCCTCGGCGAGCTGTCCGACAACGAGATCTTCGTCGGGCACCGGGGCCGCTACTACTTCGATGTCACCACCAAAGGCCGCTCCGCCCACACCTGCCACAAGCACCTGGCCGTGAACGCCAACATGCTCGCGGCCCACGCGGTGATCGCCCTCGACGACTCACGCCTCGAGCCCGACATCGAGCCGTGGGCGGCGAAGCTGTTCGGGGCCGAGACCTACATGGCCCCCGGACGCATCTACGGCGGGCTCCCGCCGGGCGGCCCGTCGATGATCCCCGACGAGTGCGTCATCCGGGTCGACTGCCGCCCCCAGCCGGGCGTGACCGTCGAGCAGGTCCGGGAGGAGATCGACCGCTGCCTCACCCTGGCCCGCGAGACCTGCCCCGACTTCGACGCGACGGTCGACCTGGCCGACGTCAAGGCCCCGTACGTCGCCGACCCCGAGGCCGAGGTCGTCCAGCTGATGGTCGACGCCGTGCGCGACGTGCGCGGAGTCGACCCCGAACTGTTCGCCGCCGGCTGGCTGGGCGACACGGCCAGCTTCGGCCAGCAGGTCCCGACGGTGATCTTCGGCCCCGGCGGGGAGCCGGTGTACTGCGCCAACGAGCGGCTCTCGGTCGACGACATCCACGAGGCCACCCGGGTCTACGCGGCCTGGCTGACCCGGGCGCTCGCTCCGCGATGACCATCGCCCCCGGCCACCGCCGGCCGCGGATCCTGCTGGCCAAGCCCGGCCTCGACGGCCACGACCGGGGCGTCAAGGTGATCGCCATGGCGCTGCGGGACGCCGGGGCCGACGTCGTGTACCTCGGCCTGCGCCAGAGCGTCGACGAGATCCTCGTCGCCGCGGTGGAGGAGGGGGTCGACGTGATCGGGATCTCGGTGCTCTCGGGCGCGCACAAGGAACTGGGCCTGGCCCTCCTCCGGGGTCGGGCGGCCCACGGGGTCCCCGACGTGCCGGTCGTGATCGGCGGCACGATCCCGGCCAAGGACGTGGTCGCCCTGCTCACCGCCGGAGCCGCCGCGGTCTTCCCGGTCGGCAGCTCCCTCGATGTCGTCGTCGACGACGTCCTGCGCCTGGCCGGGGCAGCGGCGTGAGCGCCGAGGGCACCGGCGGCGACCGCCGGTCGGCGCTGCCGCCGGTGGTGACCGAGGCGGGGATCCCGGTCGCGCCCCTGTACGACGAGACGTCGCTCGCCCCGGGGCTAGCCGACCGACTGGGCGAGCCGGGAGAGCCCCCGTTCACCCGCGGGCCGTACCCGACCATGTACCGCGAGCGGCCCTGGACGATGCGGCAGTACGCCGGGTACGGGTCGGCCGAGGACGCCAACGCCCGCTACCGCTTCCTACTCGACCAGGGCCAGACGGCCCTGTCGGTCGCCTTCGACCTGCCCACCCAGCTCGGGCTCGACTCCGACCACGAGATGTCGCAGGCCGAAGTGGGCCGGGTCGGCGTCGCCATCGACACCGTCGAGGACATGTCCGCCCTCTTCGACGGCCTCCCGCTCGACCAGCTGTCGGTGAACTTCACGATCAACGCCACGGCCCCGATCATCGTCGCCATGTACGTCGTCGCCGGTGAACGGCAGGGCGTCCGTCCGGCCGACCTGGCCGGCACGATCCAGAACGACATCCTGAAGGAGTTCCTCGCCCGCAAGACGTTCCTGTTCCCGCCCGCGCCCTCGATGCGCCTGGCGTGCGACGTCGTCGAGTGGGGGGCGGGCCACCTGCCCCGGTTCAACCCCATCTCGGTGACCGGGTACCACGCCCGCGAGGCGGGCTGCGACGCCGTGCAGGAGCTGGCCTTCACCATGGCCGAGGCGATCGCCTACTCGACCGAACTGGTCGGCCGGGGCCTCGACTTCGACAGCTTCGCCCCCCGCCTGTCGTTCCACTTCGCGACCACCCTCGACCTGTTCGAGGAGGTCGCCAAGTTGCGGGCCGCCCGCCGGGCCTGGCACCGCATCGCCACCGAGCGCTTCGGTGCCCGCCGGCTCGAGTCGGCCCGCCTGCGCTTCTTCTCCGGGTGCTCGGGGGCCACGCTCACCGCCCAGCAGCCGCTCAACAACGTCGTGCGGTCGACGATCCAGTGCGTCGGCGCCGTGCTCGGGGGCGCGCAGTCGATCCACGTGATGGGCTACGACGAAGCGCTCGAGATCCCGAGCGAGGAGGCGGTGACCCTCGCCCTGCGCACGCAACAGATCGTCGCCCACGAGTCGGGGATCACCCGGACGATCGACCCGCTGGCCGGGTCGTACTACGTCGAGTGGCTGACCGACGAGGTCGAACGGGGGGCGATGGAGATCATCGAGCGGATCGACGAGCTCGGGGGGATGGTCAAGGCGGTCTCGACCGGCGTCCCCCAGCGATGGATCGCCGACCGGGCGTTCGAGACCGAGACGGCGATCACCCGAGGCGACCACGTCAAGGTCGGCGTCAACCGCTACGACGACGGTGCCGTCCAAGAGGAGCTGCGCCTGTTCGAGCTGGACGCCTCGGCCCGGGACCGCCAGGTCCGCCGCAAGCGGGACGCTCTCGCCCGCCGCGATGAGGCCGCGGTCGCCGAGGCCCTCGACGTCCTCCGACGCCATGCCGCCGACGGCACCAACGTGATGCCCGCCCTCCTCGACGCGGTGCGGGCCAGCGCCACGATCGGCGAGTGCAGCGACGTGTTCCGGGCCGAGTTCGGTGCCTACCGGGAACCGCTGCCGTGGTGACCGAGCAGCCCGCCTTCGGGCCCCTGGCCGGCCACCGGGTGCTCGACCTGACCCGGTTCGTCGCCGGCCCGTACGTCACCAGCGCGCTGGCCGTCCTCGGCGCCGAGGTGGTCAAGCTCGAGGTCCCTCCGGACGGCGACCCGTACCGGCGGCAGGGCACCGCCCTGGTGGGCGACGAGGCCGAGCTCTTCCTGTGCCTCAACAGCGGCAAGCGGTCGCTCGCCGTCGACTTCCGCGACGCCCGGGCCGCCGACGTCGTCGCCCGGCTGGTGGCGTCGAGCGACATCGTCGTGCAGAACGCCCGGCCCGGCGCCCTCGACGCCTACGGCCTCGGGCCCGACCAGGTCGCCGAGCGCAACCCCCGAGCGGTCTACGCCTCGATCTCCGGCTACGGCGAGGTGGGCCCGCAGGCCGAGCGGGGCGGGTTCGACCTCATCCTCCAGGCCGAGGGGGGCGTCATGGCCCTCACCGGCGGGGCCGAGGGCGCGCCGGTGGTCATCGGGGCACCGCTGCTCGACATCGGGGCCGGGATGTCGTGCCTGGCCGCGATCCTCGCCGCCCTGCTCGACCGGGAGCGGACCGGGCGGGGTGCCCGCGTCTCGTCCTCCCTGCTGGAGCACTCGCTGGCCGGCCTGACCACGCTGGTCGCCAACCACCTGGTGTCCGGCGTGGTGCCGGAAGCGGCCGGCTCCCACTCGCCGACCTTCGCCCCCTACGGGGCGTTCCGCGCCGCCGACGGCTACTTCGTCGTCGCCGGGGCCGGCGCCGAGCACCTCTGGGTGGCCCTGTGCGAGGCCATCGGCCGGTCGGAGCTGGTGGCCGACCCCCGCTTCGCCGACAACTCGGCTCGCGTCGCCCACCGGACCGAGCTGGTCACGGAGCTGGAGGCCACCTTCGCCACCGCCACCGCCGACGACTGGGTGGCCGTGCTGGAGGGGGCCGGGGTGCCGGCCGGCCGCGTCGCCCGGGTCGACCAGCTCGTCGCCGACCCCCAGGTCGAGGCGCTCGGCACGGTGCAGCACATCACCCACCCGAGGGTGGGGGAGTACCCGGTCCTGGCCCTCCCGTTCCGGGTCGACGGGCAGCCCCTCGCCCCCGCCACGTCCGCGCCCGCCGTCGGTGGCGACAGCGTCGCCCTCCTGCGGTCGCTCGGGCTCGACGACGACGAGGTCGCCGGGCTGGTGGCCGAGGGGACGGTCGTGGACGGCGCCGGATGACCCGGATGCCCGCGGACGCCGTCCCCCGCGCCGTCGCCGACGAGGTGGTCGACCACGTCGTCGCCCGCACGATGCAGATCTGCGCGGTGCCCGGCCCCCCGCTCCGGGAGGCCGACCGGGGCGACCTCGTCGAGCGGTGGTGGCGCCGCGACGAGCTCGACCCGGTGACGCGGGATGCCCGGGGCAACGTGTGGGCCCGGGTGCGGGCCGGCGACGACCCGACCGCCCCTGCCGTGGTCGTGTGCGCTCACCTCGACACCGTGTTCGAGCCGCACGAACCGCATGGGGCGCGCCTCGACGGCGACGTGCTCCGCGGCCCGTCGGTCGGCGACGACTCGGTGGCTCTCGCCGCTCTGGCGACGCTCGACACGACGCTCCCGGCCCGACTGGCCCGGCCGGTGTGGCTGCTCGCCACCGTGGGCGAGGAGGGCCTGGGCGACCTGGCGGGCGTGCGGTCGGCCCTCGCCGACCCCGTCGTCCCGGTCGACGCCCTCGTCGCGGTCGAGGGGAACTACCTCGGACGGGTCTGCACGATCGGCGTCGGCTCGGCCCGCTGGCGGGTGGAGGTCACCGCACCCGGCGGGCACGCATGGGAGGCGTCCGAGGTCCCGAGTGCTGTGCACCTCGCGGCGAGGATGGTCGACGACCTCGTCACCGCCGTGGGCCGGGTCGAGGGGCGCACCGCCCTCAACGTCGGGACCTTCGCCGGCGGCGAGGCCATCAACGGCCGCGGCCGTCACGCCCGGTTCGAGGTCGACCTCCGGGCCGACGACCCCGACGTCCTCGCCGCCGCGGTGGCCGAGGCCGAGCGCGTCGTGACCGGGCTCCGCCCCGACGAGGTCGCCGCCGGCTGCTCGGTCACCGTCGCCCCGATCGGCTCCCGCCCCGCCGGGCGGGTCGACGAGGCCCACCCCCTCGTCCGGGCCGCGGTCGAGGCCCAGGAGGTCCGGGGCATCACGCCCCGGTTCACCGCGGCGTCCACCGACGCCAACGCCGCCCACGCCGCCGGGGTCCCCGCGCTGGCCGTCGGCGTCACCGTCGGCGAGGGCGAGCACACGCTCGATGAATGGATCTCGCTGCCGCCGCTCGCCGAAGGGCTCGCCGCCCTGGCCGACACCGTGGTGAGGTATCAGGACCACCGAGAGCGAGGAGCCTCACGATGAAGACCGGAGTGGTGCTACAGGGCGTCGACCCACCGGACGAGTTCGTCGACCTGGTGCGCTTCGTCGAGGCGTCCGGGTTCGACGAGCTGTGGCTCACCGACTCGTCCCTGCACGCCCGCAATTGCTACGCCTACCTGACCCTGGCGGCGACCTGCACCGAGACGGTCCAGATCGGGACCGCGGTCACCAACCCGCTCACCCGGCACCCCGGCGTCACCGCAGCGGCGGCCGCCACCGTCGACGAGGTCTCGCAGGGCCGGATGGTCCTCGGCATCGGTGCCGGCGACCGTCCGCTGGAGGCCCTCGGGCTGGTCCCGGCGCGGCTGCGGGTGCTGGAGGACGCCATCGCCGACATACGCGCCCTCGTCGCCGGAGAGGAGGTCACGCGGGACGGCCCCGGCTACCGGCTCGACCACGCCCACCTGCGGTTCCCGGCCCGCCGCGACCTACCGGTGTTCGTCAGCGCCAGCGGCCCCCGCACCCTGGAGCTGGCGGGCCGGGTCGCCGACGGCGTGATCCTGCTCGCCGGCCTCTTCTCCGACGGTGTCCGGTGGGCGATGGAGCACGTGCGGCGGGGCGCCGAGTCCGTCGGCCGCGCCGCCCCGCCGGTCCACGTGTTCGCCTACGGCGCGGTGTCCGACGACGCCGACGCGGCGATGGCCGCGGCTCGCTCGATCGCCGCCTGGTTCCCGCAGACGGCGCCCCACTACTGCGAGATGGCCGGGCTGGCCCCGGAGATCGCCGAGGAGGTGCGCAACCGGTACCGGGGCGGCGAGTTCCAGGAGGCGGCCGAGGCGGCCGAGCTGCTGCCCGAGGAGTTCGTGCGCCGGATGGCCTTGGCCGGCGGCGAGGACGACGCTCGGGAGCACCTGCGCACCCTGGCGGCGCTGGGAGTGGACACGGTGGACGTGTTCCCCCTGGGCGAGGGGCGTCGGGAGACGATCGAACGGTTCGCCCGGGCGGCCGCGTCCCTGGACGAGGGGTAGCGGCCGGTGGAGGTCCTCGGCATCCACCACGTCGCCTTCGCCCACGGGGCCGGCTCGCCGGTGGTGGCGGCGCTGGAGTCGCTCCTGGGCCTCCCGTGCCGGCACACCGAGGCGGCCGAGGGGTTCGTGGAGCGCATGGCCCCCGTCGGCGACGGCCATGTCCAGCTGCTGGAGGGCGTCGGCGACGACGGCGTCGTCAACCGCTTCCTCCGGCGCCGGGGCGACGCCCTCCACCACCTCGCGCTCCGCGTCGACGACGTCGCCGCCGCGGTGGACGAGCTGCTCGAGGCCGGCGTCCCCATGATCGACGAGCGCCCCCGCCCCGGTGGGATGGGCACGACGATCGCCTTCGTCCACCCGTCGGCCTTCGGCGGCTTGCTGGTCGAGCTGGTGGAGGAGTGAGGCCGACGGCGGGCCAGGCCGGGCCGCCGACGTGGAGCAGGGGCTGGTCACGCGACGACCTCACCGCCGAGGTCGCCGAGGTCCTCCCTGCCCTCGCCGAGCGGGCCTAGCCCTGGCCTAGCCAGACCGCGACGGCCGGCTGGGGTCGGCCAGGTACGAGTGCGGGCCCCGATCGGTCACGGGGAGCTCGTGGAGCTCGCACTCGGTCGCCGTCGGGGCACACACGAAGAGACGGGGCTGGTACCGCTGGTCGGAGCTGTAGGCCAGCGCCATGATCCGGCCGTCGGCGTCGGTCCAGGCGTCGCTGGGGATGAAGGTCCGGAACTCGGTGTCGAGCACGACGGTCCGCACCTCGGTGACGGCCACGGTGCCATCGGTCCGCTCGTCGACGGCCAGCTCGACCACGAGCGGCAGGCGCCCTTCGGCATCCGCGGTGGCGGCGATCACGCGGCCGTCGCCGGCCCAGGTGAGGGTGCCGATGCCGCCGGCGAGGTCTCCCACGTCCACCTCGCCGAGCAGGGCGCCGGAGGCCACGTCGAGGACCCGGGCGGGCGGCGGCGGTGCCCCGTCGTCCCGCACCGCTCCGGGCTCCAGGCCGGTGACGACGGCCCAGCGACCGTCGGGGCCCACGGCGCTGACGAGGCCGTAGGACGCCAGGTCCCGGACCTGGTCCGGTGCGGTCATGGCGACCACGTCGGCCGCCTCGGTGTCGACCAGGCCGCGCTCGGCGAGGAGGACGTCGCCGGCCCAGGCGGTGACGGCGTAGTCGTCGGGCTGGGTGGTCCAGGTCGTGCGCACGCCGTCGGGGGTCATCACCACGACGCGGGCTCGCCTCGGCCCGGTGGTGCGGACGATCGGGTCGAGGGGCACGGTGAGGGCCAGGGCGCCGTCGGCCCGGAGGGCGAAGGACCGGGCCCCCGGCTCGACGACCGTGTCCTCGCCGTCGGCGGCCCGGTGGCGGAGGTCGGTGCGCCCGAAGTCGTCCGGGTCGTCGGGGTCGGCATCGGGGTCGTGGGACAGGTAGTAGAGGCCTCCGTCGCCGTCGGGCACGGCCATCGGTGAGGCCAGGCCGCCGCTCGGGCTGCCGACCGTCACCAGGGGCGTCAGCGCACCGGTGGCCAGGTCGACCAGCCCGTCCTGGGTCACGATGACGCCGGAGGCCCCCAGGGCCCGGATGGCGGCCGGGTCGACCTCGTCGGACGGCGGGCGGGTGGTCGGCGGTGCGGTCGTGGTGGCGGTGTGGACCTGCTGGCGGTCGTGGTCCGCGTCGAGCATCGTGGCGACGACGGCGGCGAGGCCGAGGGCGACCACCAGGGCGGCGACGGCCAGGAGGCGCGGGGCGCGACGGGGGCCTCGGGCCTCGTGGGCGGCCAGCCGGGTGGCGACCACGTCGTCGAGGAGGGCGCCGGCGGCGCGGAGACGGGCGTCGAGGTCGCCGTCGGACAGGGGCTTCACGGGTCGGTCTCCTCCAGGTGGGCGCGCAGCCGGGCCAGGCCCCGCGTGACGTGGTTGGTGACGGTCGTGACGGGCAGGCCGAGCAGGTCGGCCACCTCCGGGTAGGTCCAGCGGTGGGCCTTCACCAGGAGGACGGCCATCCGCTGCTCCGGGGTCAGCCGGGCCAGCGCCAGCAGGGTGAGCTGGGCCTCCCGCTGCTCCGGGCCAACGGCGGCATCGGGAGGCACGGCGAACGACGGCGTCCTGGCCCGCCACCGGCGATACCGCCGTTCCCGCGACTGGGCGACCCGGTAGAGGTAGCCGACCACGTTGTCGACCTCGGCCAGCCGGGCCCGGTGCTCCCAGGCCCAGGCCATGACGTCGGCCGTGAGGTCGACCCCCAGGTCCGGCCCGTGCCGGGCGACCAGCGCCCGCCGGAGGCGGGGCTCGACGGTGTCGACGAGGTCGGCGAAGGCCGCCCCGTCGGCCTCCTCACCCTTCCCGGCGATCACCTGCTCCTCCACGCCCCTTCAGACCCCGGGCCGGGGTGGTCCCATTCAGCCCGGGGTCGGAGCTCAGTCGCCGTTGATGTCGATGGTGGTGATCTGCCAGCCCTGGTCGGAGCGGGCGGCGCTCACGACGATGAAGGCGCCGCTGCCCCGGTTGCGGAAGTTGCAGGTGCTGGTGGGGAACTCTCCGGTGTCGCAGCCGTAGACCTCGAAGCCGCCGGAGGGGACGAGGAACAGGGCGTCGACGACGTCGCCGGGGGCGATGGCGCGGGCCCGGTCGGGGTCACCGGCCTCCCAGGCGGCCTTGAGCTCGTTCACCGCGTCCCGGGCCTCGACGGTGTACGCGGTCGGCTGGCTGGGCCCCGTCGGCGGTGGCTCGCTCGACGCGGTCGTCTCGGCCGGGCCGGTGGTCGTCGGCGCCTCGGTGGTGGTTGTGCCGGCCTCGTCGCCGCCGTCGCTCCCGCCCCCGCACCCGGCGAGGAGCGCCGCGGCCACCAGCAGGGGAGCGGCGAGCAGGACGGGGCGGCGGCGCATCGGCGCGAGGTTAGGAGTCCGAGGTCGGAAAGCCGAGCCGCCAGGTCAGGGAGCGGGCTCCCCGGCGTCGGGGTCGGGCCCGGCGGCCCCGCCGGGGTCGAGGTGGGCGTGGAGGAAGGCCACGGTGCGCTCCCAGGCCAGGTCGGCGGCGATCGGGTCGTGGGCGGCCGGGTGGTCGGCCTCGAAGAACCAGTGGCCGGTGCCCGGGTAGCGGTGCACCTCGACGTCCCGTCGGAGCAGCCGCAGCTCGGCCTCCATGTGGGCGACGTCGTCGTCGTCGACCAGCTCGTCGAAGTCGGCGAAGTGGCCCTGGACCGCGGCGCGGCCCGGCTCCGGGTCGAGGTCGGTGGTGCCGTAGAAGGTGGTGACGGCGCCGACCAGCTCGGGGGCCCGCGCCGCGGCCCAGAGCGCCCAGGACCCGCCCATCGAGAAGCCGACCACGCCGATCCGGTCGCCGGTGGTCGCCGGGAGGCGGTGCAGGGCGCTGGCGGCCGAGAGGACCAGGGCGGCGGCCTCGTTGGGGCTGGACGCGGCCTGGAGCGCCTCGGCCTCGTCGGGGGTGCTGGCCGTCTCGCCCGCGAACAGGTCGGGGGCGAGGGCGACGAAGCCGGCGTCGGCCAGCCGGTCGGCGACCCGTCGGAAGAACGGCGTCAGGCCCCACCAGGCGTGGAGGACGAGCACGCCCGGTCCCTCGCCGCCCTCGGGGGTGACCACGTACGCGGTGCCGGCATGGCGTCGGGGCTCCATGGGCCCGACCCTACGGGGGCGGTCCCCCGTCGGGTCGCCGGCCCTACCCTGGGCCCGTGGCCGAACCGTCCCCCGACTGCCCGCTCTGCCAGGCCGAGCGGCTCACCCCCTGGTACCTCGACGACGAGCTGTGCTGGGTCGCCGAGTGCACCATCTGCACCGTGCCGATGGTCGTGCTGCGGGACCACGACCGCGACCCGGGCCCGGAGGTCCGGGCCGAGCTCCACGCCCGGTTGGCCGCGGTGGTGGGCGACCACTTCACCTTCGACCACTACGTCGACGACGACATGCGCCAGATCCCGGACCACTACCACGCCCACGCCCGCCCGGTCGGCGGCTTCTTCGGGCACCCGGGCCTCCGCCGGACGGGCGCCGGAGGCCTGCCCTGATGGGCCCCGTCCCCGTCCCGTCCCCGAGCGGCGACCCCCAGCCCACCGTGTACGACGCCGTCGGCGGACGGGCCTTCTTCGACCGGGTGATCGGACGCTTCTACGACGCCGTCGAGGTCGATCCGCTGCTGCGGCCCCTGTACCCCGACGACCTCACCGAGAGCCGCCGCACCACCGCCGGCTTCTTCGCCCAGTACTGGGGCGGGGGCACGGCCCAGTACTCCGACGAGCGGGGCCACCCCCGGTTGCGGATGCGCCACGCGCCCTTCGCCATCACCACCGCCCACGCCGCGGCCTGGGTGCACCACATGCGGGCCGCCTACGACGCCGAGCCCGACCTCCCCGCCGACATCCGTCAGGCCATGGACGAGCACATCACCAACGCCGCCATCCACCTGATCAACGCCGAGTAGGCGAGCCGGTCGGCCCGGCATGGCACCATGCGGCCATGGCAACCCCTGAGCCCGGCAAGAAGGCGCCCTCGATCACCCTGCTCGACCAGAAGGGCGAGAAGGTCAAGCTCGCCGACCACGCCGGTCACCCGGTGCTGGTGTACTTCTACCCGAAGGCCGACACGCCGGGCTGCACGACCCAGTCCTGTGGGCTGCGCGACGTCGCCGGGGCCATCGGCGACACGGCCATCATCGGCATCAGCCCCGACCAGCCCGAGAAGCTGGCCGCGTTCGACGAGAAGTACGAGCTGGGCTTCACGCTGCTGTCGGACCCCGACCACGTCGTGGCCGAGCGCTACGGCGTCTGGGGCGAGAAGAAGAACTACGGCCGCACCTACATGGGGATCATCCGCTCCGCCTTCCTGGTCGGGGCCGACGGACGGATCGTCGAGGCCTGGCCCAAGATCTCGCCCAAGGACACCCCCACCAAGCTCCTCAAGGCGCTCGAGGGGATGGGCCGGCCCTGAGCCCCACGGCCCGTGACCTGGTCGGGCTGCTGGCCGAGCCCGAGCGCCTCGCGGTCGTCGCCGCGCTCGCCCTCGGCGCCGCCGACGCCGACGCCGTCGCGGCGGCCGCCGACCTCGACGACCGGGCCGTCGCCACCGCGCTGCACCGGCTGACCGAGGGCGGGCTGGTCGAACGGGGTGCCGACGGGACCTTGGTGCTCCTGGCCTCGGCCTTCCGGGCCGCGGCCCGCGCCGCGGCCTCGGCGGAGCCGGCCGGTGCCGACCCTGGAACGGGCCACGACGCCGCCACCGCCAAGGTGCTCCGGGCCTTCGTGCGCGACGGTCGTCTGGTCGCCCTGCCCACCGGCCTGGCCCGCAAGCGGGCCGTGCTCGACGTCGTGTGCCAGGGCTTCGAGCCCGGCGAGCGCTACTCGGAGGCCGAGGTCAACCGACGGCTGCGCCCCTGGCACGACGACGTGGCCTCGCTACGGCGTTGGCTGGTCGACCTCGGCTACCTCGACCGTGACCACGGCCAGTACTGGCGCTGCGGGGGGCCGGTGCCGGCCTCGCCCCCGTCGCGGCGCGGTCGCCTACCGGTCGAGCCCGAGGCGCTCGGCGTCGCGCTGCTCGGCGTCGGAGATGATGCGGTCCCGGGCGAGGGCGACGGCGGCGACGGCGGCGACGAGGAGCAGGAGGTGTCGGGCACGGCGCACGACGGGCCTCAACGGTGAGGTCGGGTCGGGCATGTCCCGGACACTAGATCTGCCACGACCGGCTCCGACGGCTCGAAAGCGGTCGGATCCGGTCCCGGGCCGATGGCCCGGGACCAGGCCCTCGACCTGGCTTCGGGTGCCCGGAGCGGGATTCGAACCCGCATGCCCTTGCGGGCAGTGGATTTTGAGTCCACCGCGTCAGCCAGTTGCGCCATCCGGGCGAGCCGCCAGACGCTAGCCGCGTCAGCCGTGGTCGCCGGGGCCCTGCTCGACGTGGTCGGCGGCGAAGGCCTCCAGGGCGGCGACGTCGACGGCCGTGCAGACCTGCTTGGTCACCCAGGCGGTGGCGACGACGGCCGCGTCGTCGGGGAGCGCATCGG
The DNA here is from genome assembly GCA_964416885.1 of uncultured Iamiaceae bacterium. GTDB lineage: Bacteria > Actinomycetota > Acidimicrobiia > Acidimicrobiales > Iamiaceae > Iamia. Next base: position 6,250 of record CAYQGF010000020.1, on the reverse strand, counting down.
CCGGCGCGACGACGACGCCGTCGCCGGCGAGGGCCTCGACCGCCTCCCGGTCGCGGTCCGACAGGCCGTGGTGCTGGAGCAGGACCCGGCCCTCCTCCAGCAGGCCGACCTGGACCGGCGGGGCGATGGGCTCGGCCCGGACGTCCTCGGTGGCCGGGGTGGGCTGGTGCGGCCCGGAGGTCGGTGGGTCGGTGCGGTACGCGACCTCGGCCCCCGGGAGGACGTGGACACCGCGGGCGTCGAACGGCTCGCGCTGGACCGGCCCGCAGGCCCCGGCCGCCGACCCGTCGCCCGAGCACGCGGCCACCACGGCGACCAGGAGGGCCGCCGTGGCCATGACGCTCCGCACCGGTCCCGGCCTCATCGCATGCCTCCACCCGACGGGGCCGGGGCGCCGATGTCGGGGCCGGCGGGCCGGTCACCGTCGGGTGGCTCGGGCGTCGCCACCTGACGGGCCCGGGTCACGACGGCCACGGCGGCGATCGTGATCGCACCCCCGACGACGACCCGCGCCGTGATCTGCTCGTCGAGCACCACGGCCCCGACGACCAGCGCCACCACCGGGATGATGTAGGTGCAGAGGGAGGCGACGGTCGGCCCGAGGTCGGCGATGATCCGGAAGCTCAGGATGTAGGCCACGCCGGTGCCGACCGAGCCGAGCAGCAGCATCGAGCCGACCTGGCGGGGACCGGGCATCGTGCCGTCGGTGATCGTGGTGACGATCGCGACCGGCGCGAGCAGCACCGTGGCCCCCGCCACCTGGCCCGTCGCCGCCACGACCGACGGGATCCCCATCAGGTGCCGGGCCGCCAGGCAGAAGGTCAAGCCGTAGAAGAAGCCGGCGGCCACCGGGGCGAGGATGGCGAGGCCGTAGGTGCCGCTCAGCGAGCCGCTGCCGACGCCGGCCACCACCGCCACCCCGACGAAGCCCAGCAGCAGCCCGACGACCACCCGGGGCCGGGCCCGTTCGCCGAGCAGCGGCACGGCCAGCCCGGCGGTGAAGAGGGGTGTGCTGGCGTTGAGGACGGCGGTGAGGCCCGAGTCCACGTGCTGCTCGCCCCACGCCAGCATCGTGAACGGGATGGCGGAGCCGACCGCGCCGACCACCAGGAACCAGCCGAGCGTCGTCCGGTCCCGGGGGAACGGGGTGCCCTGGACCCTGAGCACCACCAGCAGCACGACGGCCCCGAGGAACGTCCGCCCGGCGGCCACCGCGGTGGGGGTCAGGTCCTCACCGGCGACCTGGATGAAGAGGAACGACCACCCCCAGATGAAGCTGAGGGCGAACAGACGGGGCACCAGGGCATCCTGCCGTCCGGGGTCGAGCGGGGCCACACGAGTACGCTCCGCCCCATGGCCCGGATGCTGCTGGAACGACGTCTGCGCGACGTCGGGAGCCGCATCCGCCGCCTCCGGGAGGAGCTCGAGGTCACCGACGAACAGCTCGTCCAGTTGGCGGAGGAGGCCGAGGACGCCCGCATCCGCGCCCTGGTGTCGGAGACGCCGAGCGCGGCCCGTGAGCACACCGAGGCCGCCGGCCACGCCGACGCCATGCGCCGTCACCGGGAGTCCGTGACGGCCGAGATCGCCCGGCTGGAACAGGCCCAGGACGAGCTGCTCGACCGCTTCCAGGCCGGGCGGTCCTAGCCCGTGGCGTCGTCGGGCCCTGTGGCCTGCCATCCTGGTGCGCTCATGACCGACAACGAGGGGAGCCAACGATGCCGACCCGCGTGGTGATCGCCGAAGACGAGGCCATCATCCGACTGGACCTGTCCGAGACCTTGCAGGAGGAGGGCTACGAGGTGGTGGCCGAGACCGGGCGCGGTGACGAAGCCGTCCGCCTGGTCCGGGAGCACCAGCCCGACATCGCCATCCTCGACATCAAGATGCCGGGGCTCGACGGGCTGTCCGCAGCCCGGGAGATCGCCGGCGAACGCCTGGCCGCGGTGCTGATCCTCACCGCCTTCAGCCAGCGCGACCTGATCGAGCGGGCCCGTGACGCCGGCGCTCTCGGCTACCTGGTCAAGCCGTTCCAGAAGGCCGAGCTGCTGCCCGCCATCGAGGTGGCGCTGGGGCGGTTCAAGGAGATGAAGGCCCTCCACGACCAGGCCACGTCGCTGGAGGAGCAGCTCGAGAGCCGCAAGCACGTCGACCGGGCCAAGGGCATGTTGATGGACGACCACGGCATGACCGAGGGCGCCGCCTTCACGTTCATCCAGAAGACGGCGATGCGCGAGCGTCGCACCATGCGCCAGGTCGCCGACGACATCCTGGCCGGGGACCTGACCCCCGAAGCCTGAACCGGGGAACCGGGGCCGGGCGCCGGGGCGTCGGACAGGTCATGACCAGTCCTTCCCCCACCCCCGGTCCCGGTCCCACCCCGGCGGCGGCCGGTCCGGCCCGGTCACCGTGGCCCCTGGCCGGGGCGGCGGGGGTGGCGACGGCGGCCGCCATGGCGGTCGCGGGCCTGGTCCACCGGGCCCTGGCCGGGGCCGTCGGCTCCCCGTGGGTCGCCCTGGGCATCGCGCTGGCCGTGGTCGTCGCCCTGGTGGCGCTGGCCGGCCGGGGCGCGGACCGGGCCGTCGCCCTCGCCGCGGTCGGGGCCGTCGTCGCGCTGGTGGGGTCGGGCCTGGGCCGGCTGGGTGCGGACGAGACCTTCGAGGGCCGCGGTGGCGGTGACGTCGTCCGGGAGAGCGCCCGGTCCTGGCCCGTGCTGGCCGTCGGGGTCGGCCTGGTGCTGGGGGCGGTCGTCGTCGGGTGCACCCGGGGGGACCGGCGGCCCCGGTCGGTGGCGGCCCTGGCCGGGCTGGCGACCCATACCGTCGCGTCGTTGCTCGTGGCCGTGCTGATGGGCCGGGTGGTCGTGGGCCAGTGGATCGAGGGCCGGCCCCGACGACGGCGGGGCCGGCTGGTCCGCCCCGGAGCGGGCGACGGTGAGGGCGGCGAGGGCGCGCCGACGGTGGCGGACCTGTGGGCCGACGCGGCCCGGGAGGAGGCCGAGGCGGTCGACGCCTTCGGCGACCTGGCCGTCCGGCTGGAGGCGGTGGGCGCCCCGCCCGACCTGGTCCGCCGGTCCCGGCGCGCCGCCGGCGAGGAGGTCCGCCATGCCCGGCTGTGCCACCGGCTGGCCGGCCCCGGCGCCGTCCCCACCGGAGCGGGGGCCGGGCCTCGGGACCGGAAGGGGCGGGCCGCGGCCCGCCCCCGCGTCGCGTCCCGGCGGGTCGAGCTGGTCCGGTTGGCCGTCGAGTCCTACGTCGACGGGGTCGTGGGCGAGGGGATGGCCGCGGGCCGGTTGGAGCGGGGCGCGGCGACGGCGCCCGACCGGGCTGCCGTGTTGGGGTCGATCGCCCGGGACGAGCGGGCCCACGCCGCCCTCGGCGCCGACGTCGTCCGCTGGGCCGCCGCCGAGGCGCCCCGACTGGTGCCCCCGGCCGTCCGGGCCGCCGCCCGCCACCTCCCGGTGGCGCCGCGCCTGCCGGCCCGGCACGCGGCGGTGCCCGGCCCCGACCTCCGGGCCGCCGGCCTGGTCGACCGGGCCGGCGCCGCGGCCGTCTGGTCCGCCGAGCGCACCGCCGCCCTCGCCCTCCTCGACGACCTCCCGGCCCGCCGGCCCTGAGGCGGTCGCCGGCTGGTCACCGGCTGCCTAGGGTGGCGCCGACATGGCTCTGATGCTGATCGACGGGAACTCGCTGACCTACCGCGCCTTCCACGCGCTGCCCCCCGACCTGACCACGGCGTCGGGCCAGGTCACCAACGCCGTGTTCGGGTTCACGTCGATGCTGGTGAACCTGCTGAAGGACCACCGCCCCGATGGGGTCGCCGTCGCCTTCGACCGGCCCGAGCCCACCTTCCGGCACGAGGCCAACCCCGACTACAAGGGCAACCGCTCCAAGGCGCCCGACATCCTCCGCCAGCAGATGCCGCTGGTCCGCCAGGTGATCGACTCCCTCGCCATCCCGGCCCTGGAGCAGTCGGGCATCGAGGCCGACGACATCATCGCCACCCTCGCCACCCGGGCCCGCGACGCCGGCCGCGACGTCCTGATCGTCACCGGCGACCGCGACGCCTACCAGCTCGTCGAGGACCCCCACATCCGGGTCATCTACAACAAGCGGGGCGTCTCGGACTACGCCGACTACGACGAGAAGGGCATCGAGGAGCGCACCGGCGTCCGCCCCGAGCTCTACGTCCTCTACGCCGCCATGCGGGGCGACCCCAGCGACAACCTGCCCGGCGTCCCCGGGGTGGGGGAGAAGACGGCGGCCAAGCTGATCAACAAGTACGGCACCCTCGACGAGCTGTTCGCCCACGTCGACGAGCAGACCCCGAAGCTGCGCCAGAACCTGGCCGAGAACGAGGCCCAGGTCCGCAGCAACGCCGAGCTGATGGTCCTGCGCCGCGACTGCGACGTCGACCTCGACATCGCCGAGCTGACGATGGGCGAGCCCGACGTCGACGAGGTCAAGCGGCTGTTCGACTTCCTGGAGTTCCGCACCCTGTGGGACCGGCTGGTCGAGGCCCTCGGCACCGACCTCGGGTCCCTCGGTGGCGAGACCACGGTGTTGGAGGCCGAGGTCGTCGCCCCCGAGACCGCCGACGAGGCCCTGGCCCGGCTGGGCGCCGTCGCCGGCGAGGGCCAGGGTGCCCCCATCGGCGTGGCCCCCGCCTTCGCCGACACCCCCCGGTGGGACTCCGAGGTCGCCGGGCTGGCCCTCGTGCTCGACCCCGAGGCCGGTGAGGTGCTGTGGCTGGCGGCCGAGCAGCTCGCCGACGCCGAGGTCCGGGCCGCGCTCGCCGACGTCTTCGCCGGCCCCCACGCCCGCCCGATCGTCGCCCACGATGCCAAGCCGCTCCTGCGCTGGCTGGCCCGCACCGACCCGGCCCAGCGGCCGGCCTCCGAGGTCGCCGCCCTCGCCCTCGACACCGCCCTGGCGGCCTACCTGATCGACCCGGCCGAGGGCCGCTACGAGCTGGCCCCCCTCCTCGCCAAGTACGCCCACGCCGAGCTGGCCACCGAGGGCGACGCCGCCCCGGAGGGCCAGCTCGACTTCATCGCCCCCGACGACGACCTGGTGGCCCGGGCCCGGCGCACGGCGTCGCGCACCGCGCTCGGGGTCGCCCACCTGGCCGAACCGCTCTTCGCCGCCCTCGATGCCCAGGGCCTGCGCGCCCTGCACGACGACGTGGAGGCCCCGATCGTCGCCGTGCTGGCCGCCATGGAGCTGGTCGGTGTCGGCGTCGACCGGGACCTGCTGGCCGACATCAGCCGGAAGATGCACGACGAGGTCCAGGCCCTCCAGAAGCAGATCTGGGACATCGCCGGCTACGAGTTCAACGTCAACTCGACGCCGCAGCTCCGCACCCTCCTGTTCGAGACGCTGGGCCTGACCCCGGGCAAGAAGACCAAGACCGGCTACTCCACCGACGCCCAGCAACTGGAGAAGATGCGGGGCCAGCACGAGGTGGTCGACGCCCTGCTGGCCTACCGGGAGGTCGAGAAGCTCCGGTCGACCTACGGCACCGGGCTGCTGGCCGAGATCGCCCCCGACGGCCGCATCCACGCCACGTTCAACCAGACCGTGGCCCGCACCGGGCGGCTGTCGTCGGATGCGCCCAACCTGCACAACATCCCGGTCCGGTCCGAGCAGGGGCGGGTCTTCCGCACCGTGTTCGTGCCGGCCGAGGGCTGCGACCTGCTGGTGGCCGACTACAACCAGATCGAGCTGCGCTGCATCGCCCACCTGGCCGAGGACCCGGGCCTGGTCGCCGCCTTCACCGAGGGTGCCGACATCCACACCAGCACCGCGGCCCGGGTGTTCGGGGTGCCGGAGGACGAGGTCACCCCGGCCCAACGGGCCAAGTCCAAGATGGTCAGCTACGGGCTGGCCTACGGCATGGAGGCCTACGGGCTGTCGCAGCGCCTCGCCATCTCCGTCGAGGAGGCCCGTGGCATCCTCACCGCCTACTTCGACGCCTTCCCCGCAGTAAAGGACTACATGGACCGCACCGTTGCCGAGGCTCGAGACCGCGGCTACACCGAGACCCTGTTCGGCCGTCGCCGCCCGATCCCCGAGCTCCAGAGCCGGAACCGGGGCATCCGCATGGCGGGGGAGCGACAGGCCATGAACGCCGGCATCCAGGGGCTGGCCGCCGACATCTTCAAGGTCGCCCTGGTCCGTCTCGACCAGGCCCTGGCCGCCCGGGAGGCCGAGAGCCGGGTGATCCTCCAGGTCCACGACGAGGTGATCCT
>CAYQGF010000019.1:2677-22974 GCA_964416885.1 uncultured Iamiaceae bacterium | reverse complement strand
GGTGTTCGGGTACCGGGACTTCACCCACGCCTACGTCCCGCAGGACCGCTTCGACCAGGTGGTGCAGGTCGGGAACTGGACCGTCGCCGGCAAGGACGGCGGCTACATCGCCCTGTGGTCGTGGCGGGCGCCGACGTGGCGGACCTACGACCCGGCCGTGCACGCCACCGACGGCATGACCCAGCCCTTCGACCTGGTGGCCGAGGGTGGCCCCGACAACGTGTGGGTGGTCGAGGTCGGCACCGCCGACGACCACGCCACGCTCGACGACTTCGTCGCCGCGGTGACGGCGTCGGAGCCCGCGGTCGAGCGCACCGACGAGGGCTTCACCGTGGCCTGGGCCTCGCCCTCGGCCGGCGACGTCACCTTCGGCTCGACGGCGCCGTTCACCGTCGCCGGCGAGGAGGTGGCGCTCGACGACCACCCCCGCCACGAGTCGCCCTGGGGCGCCGTCGACCACCTCGAGGAGACCTTCGCCCTCGACTCCGGCACCGCCCGCCTGGCCCTCGACTTCGAGGCCATGACCCGCACCCTGGGCTGACCGCCTCGGCGTCGCGCCGGCACACGATGGGGTCAGACCCCATTGTGTGCCCTCGACGAGATGGGACCAGGTTGGGACGGGTGTCGGCCCCCCGACCCCTTTCGGGCTGCGAGGGTCGGGCCATGACCCGTCGCACCCTCGCTCGCCTGGCCGCCACCGCCCTCCTGGTCCTGGCCGTGGGAGCCGCCTGCTCCAGCGGCTCCGACGACGACGCCGACACCACCACGACCACGGTCGCACCCTCCGACGGTTCGGACAGCTCCGGTGGCGAGCTCAGCGGTGACCCCGGTGACGGCGGCGACACCGGGGACGTCGGGGCCGAGGCCGAGGGGACCGGGGTGGTCACCCTGGCCGACGGGGAGGCGCCGGCCGAGCGGACGGTGACCTTCAGCGACGAGGGCGGCTTCGACCCGACGACGCTCGAGGTCGGGGTCGGCGAGCTGTTCACCTTCGAGGCCACCGACGACGGCGTCCACGCCGTCGGCTTCGGCGCCTCGACCGACACCTACACGCTCTACCACGGCCTCGTCGAGAGCTTCACCATCGACGCCCCCGGCACCTACACCGTGTACGAGGACCTCTCCGGGCAGACGATGACCATCACCGTCTCCTGACCCACCGGCTCCCCCCGGGGGGTCGGCGGTGGCGACGTGCCAAGATCGGGCCGCCGTCGCGCCGAGCCCAGGGGGACCCATGGCCGCCACTGCCGAAACCACCGACACCGCTGCGCTGATCGAGAGCCTGACCGCGGCGGTCGGCGCCGGGCACGTCGCGACCGGTGCCGCCATCGGCGAGGACGACACCCACGACGAGGCCCTCACCGCCGAGTGGGTCACGCCGCTGGCGGTCGTCCGCCCCGGCACCACCGAGGAGGTCGTCGCCGTCCTCACCGCCTGCGACCAGGCCGGCGTCCCGGTCACCGCCCGGGGCTCGGGCACCGGGATGAGCGGGGCCGCCATCCCGGTCGAGGGGGGCGTCGTCGTCGCCTTCGACCGGATGAAGGCGATCCTCGAGATCGACACCGAGAACCACATGGCGGTGGTGCAGCCCGGCCTGACCCTGGCCGAACTGGACGAGGCGCTGCTGCCCCACGGGCTCGTCTACCCCGTGTTCCCGGGCGAGAACTCGGCCAGCCTGGGCGGCAACGTCAACACCAACGCCGGGGGCATGCGGGCCGTGAAGTACGGCGTCACCCGCCACCACGTCCTCGGCCTGGAGGCGGTGCTGCCGTCGGGCGAGGTGATCCGCACCGGCGGCAAGGTCGTCAAGGCCACCTCCGGCTACGACCTGACCCAGCTGATCATCGGCTCCGAGGGCACCCTGGCCCTGGTCACCGAGGTCACCCTCAAGCTCCACCCCCGGATGGAGCACTCGGCCACCGTCCTCGCCCCGTTCGCCACCCTCGACGAGGTCACCCGGGTCGTCCCCGAGGTCGTCCGCAGCGGCGTCGGGCCGATGATCCTCGAGTACATCGACCTGATGACGATGGCCGCGGCCACCCAGTTCGTCGGGCTCGACCTCGGCATCCCCCAGGACATCAAGGACGCCGCCCTCGCCTACCTGGTGGTCGTGGTCGAGGGCCGCACCGCCGAGCGGGTCGAGGAGGACACCGCCCTGGTCGCCGGGATGATGGCCGAGGCCGGGGCGCTCGACGTGTACGTGCTCCCACCGACGGCCGGCGCCGGGCTGATCGACGCCCGGGAGAAGGCGTTCTGGGTGGCCAAGGCCAACGGCGCCAACGACATCCTCGACGTCGTCGTGCCCCGGGCCTCGATCCCCGAGTACCTGGCCAAGGTGAGCGAGATCGCCAGCGCCAGCGGGTCGTGGATCGCCGGCTGCGGCCACGCCGGCGACGGCAACGTCCACCTGTCGATCTTCCAGGCCGACCCCGACGTCCGGAAGGACGCGCTGCGCCAGGTGTTCCAGGCCGGCATCGACGTCGGCGGCGCCATCTCCGGCGAGCACGGCATCGGCACCGAGAAGCAGCACCTGTTCCTCGAGCTGGAGGACCCGGCCAAGCTCGCCCTGATGCGGCGGATCAAGGCCGCCTTCGACCCCAACGGCATCCTCAACCCCGGCACGTTGCTCGACGTGCAGCCCTCCGCGACACACAACGGGGTCTGACCCCGTTGTGTGTCGTGACCACCCACCACTAGGAGCCTCTCCGTGAACGGCGCACAGTCCCTCATCCGCACGCTCGTGAACTGCGGCGTCGACGTCTGCTTCACCAACCCGGGCACGTCGGAGATGCACTTCGTCGCCGCCCTCGACGACGTCCCCGAGATGCGGGGCATCCTCGGCCTGTTCGAGGGCGTCGTCACCGGCGCGGCCGACGGTTACGCCCGGGTCAGCGGCCGCCCCGCCGCCACCCTCCTGCACCTCGGGCCGGGGCTGGCCAACGGCTGGGCCAACCTCCACAACGCCCGCCGGGCCTTCACGCCGTTGGTCAACATCGTCGGCGACCACGCCCTGCCCCACAAGCAGCTCGACGCCCCGTTGGAGAGCGACATCGAGGCCATCGCCCGGGCCGTGTCGGGCTGGGTCCGCACCTCGACCGCCTCCGACCAGCTCGCCCTCGACGCCGCCGACGCCGTCACCGCGGCCCGCGAGGGTCGGGGCCAGATCGCCACCCTGATCCTCCCCGCCGACGTGTCGTGGAGCGAGGCCCGGGGGCCGGCCGAGCCCACCGCCCCCGCCCCGGCCGGCGCCCCGCTGGCCGACCGGATCGAGACCGTGGCGGCCGCCTTGGCCGACGGTCAGCCCGCGGGCCTGCTCGTCGGCGGCCGGGTCGTGCGCGACGAGGAGGGCCTGGTCGCCGCGGCGCGGGCCGCGGCCGGCAGCGGGGCCAAGCTCCTGTGCGAGACCTTCCCGGCCGTCCTGGCCCGGGGCGCCGGGCTGCCCGCCGTCGAGCGGCTGGGCTACCTGGCCGAGTTCGCCGAGATGCAGCTCGCCGGGCTGCGTCACCTGGTCGTGGTCGACACCAAGGAGCCGGTGTCGTTCTTCGCCTACCCCGGGAAGGCCAGCGTGCTGGTGCCCGACGGCTGCCAGGTGCACCACATCGCCGAGGGCGACGTCGACCCGGTCGCCGCCCTGTCGGCGCTGGCCGACGCCCTCGGCGCGCCCGCCGACGTGGCCCGCCAGGAGGCCGTCCGCCCCGACGCCCCCACCGGCGACCTCACCGCCCAGACCATGGCCGAGGCCCTCGGCCACCTGCTCCCCGAGGGCGCGATCGTGTCCGACGAGGGCAACACCGCCGGGCTGTTCGTGTCCGGGGCCACCGCCGGCTGCCCGCCCCACACCTGGCTCACCCTCACCGGTGGCTCGATCGGCCAGGGCATGCCCGTCGCCACCGGTGCGGCCGTGGCCGCGGGGGCCGAGGGCCGCAAGGTGGTCAACCTCCAGGCCGACGGCTCGGCGCTCTACACGATCCAGTCGTTGTGGACCCAGGCCCGCGAGAACCTCGACGTCACCACGGTGATCCTCAACAACCAGAGCTACGCCGTCCTCAACCTGGAGCTGTCGCGGGTGGGTGCCGGCGAGCCCGGGCCGGCGGCGTTGTCGATGCTCGACCTCACCAACCCGGTCACCGACTTCTGCGCCGTGGCCCAGGGCTTCGGCGTCCCCGCCGAGCGGGCCACCGACGCCGAGTCCTTCACCGCGGCCCTGGAGAAGGCCCTCGCCACCCCCGGTCCCGCCCTCGTCGAGGCCATCCTCCCCCCGACGCTGTAACCACGGGCGAGCCTCGCGAGGCCAGCGATAGCCTGGCGCCATGGCCTTCACGATCAGATTCGACGGCCCGGATGCCGAGGCCCTCCAACGGGAGGCCGAGGCCGAGGGTGTCACGGTCGAGGACCTGGCGCGGGGCGCCGTGCGCGAGCACCTGGCGCGGCGGCCGTCGACGGACCTGGCCGCGGAGCTCGCGGCCGTTCGGGCCGATGTCGACTTCAACGAGCGTCTCGATCGTCTGATCGAGCGGGATCAGGGGATCCTCGACCGCCTGGCCGAATGAGGTACCTCACGCTCGCGGAGGCCATGCGCATCGCCGAGCGGGTGACGGGCATCGATGGCGAAACGCTCGAGCGGGCAAGTCGCGTCGAACTGCTCGACTCCGCGCTGCACGCGCCGCAGGCCGGTTTCGGTGACCAGGACCTCTATCCCGGTCTGGTGGCGAAGGTTGCCGTTCTGGGCGTGCGCATCGCGAAGAACCATCCGCTGCCCGATGGGAACAAGCGCCTGGCGTGGGCGAGCATGGTGATGTTCTGCGACGTCAACGGCGTCGATCTCGACGTGGCCGAGGATGAGGCGGTCACGACGATGCTCGCCGTCGCGGCCGGCGAGGTGGACGAAGAGGCCCTGACCGAGTGGCTCCGCCGTTGGGTCAGGAGGTGAACGGGTCGGCGGACTGGCGGTGGATGCGGCGGAGGGTGGCGCGCAGGGCGTCGACCTCGGCCCGGAGGGCGCGGACCTCGGCCTCCAGGGCGGCCACCCGATCGTCGTCGGCGCCGGTCGGGGCCGGCGTCGCCCGTTCGGTCGGCTCCGGCCCGGCGACGCTGTGCAGTGGCGGGCGGGCCGTGGCCGACAACTGGGCCCGGGCGGCGGCCAGTCCCCGCTCGTAGGGGTCGTCGGCCGTGCCCATGTCCTCGATGTCCGTCCTAGATCCCCTGCTTGCGAGCCCGGATGATCAGCGTGGGCGGCACCCAGGTCATGGCCTCGTCCCAGGCCGCGTCGGGGACCTCGTCGCGCCGGACCGGTGGCTCGAGCAGGTGGTCGACCCGGAACCCGGTGCGGGATAGCGAGGTGAACACCGAGCCGATGGTGCGGGGCGTGTCGGTGACCCGGTCGCCCCCCCTGTCGACGGTGTAGGGCGCGGCCTCGTGGTACGGACGGCGGGGCGTGGGCGCGTCGCCGGTCGCCCCCTCCAGCCCGGCCCGCCCGGCCACGAACATGGTGAACGCCGGGTGGGGGAGCGTGAACACGAGGGGCGCCTCTTGGCGGAGGACCCGGTGGACCTGACGGAACACCCGGTCGAGGTCGGGGACCTCGGCCAGGGCGTAGTGCGACCACGCCAGGTCGATGCCGTCGCCCCGGACGAACGCCAGCTCGGCCGGCCCCGCCTGCTGGAGCTCGACCCGGACCCCGGCCTGGTCGGCGGTGTCGCGGGCGATCTCCAACTGCTCGGCCGACGGGTCGACGGCGATCACCTTGGCCCCGGCCCGGGCGAAGGCGACCGCGGCGTGGCCGGCCCCGCAGCCGAGGTCGAGGACCCGCTTGCCCTCCAAGGTGCCGAGCAGTCGGAGCTCGGCCTCGGTGGGCAGCCCGGGGCCGTAGGTGACGACGTCGAGCGAGAGGGCCTGCCCGTCGGGCGCCGCGGCCGTCGGTCGTGACCAGGCTCGGCTCGGGCGCCCGGTCGGGGAGTCGGTCATCCTCCGAGTCTCGCCGCCGCCCGGCGCTCAGCCGCGGATGGCGCGCCCGCCCGCGACCGGGTCAGGCCGGTGCCACGGGCTGCGGCTCGGGGAGGGTCAGCACCTCGATGGCGCGGCTGACGGCCGCGACCTCGTCGGGGAAGCGGGCCACGTCGACGCCGAAGGCGAACCCCTGCGGCGCGCCGAGCGGCACGAAGAAGTCGTCGTGGTGGGTGACGACGACCCGGTCCGGCTGGAGCAGGCCCAGCATCCGGGCGGTGTAACGCTCGGTGAACTGGCGCCCGGCGACACCGCACAGGAAGAGGTCGACGCCGCGGTGGCGGACCTCGTCCTCGATCAGGTCGGCCGAGCCCTGGTGGTACAGCGTGAACGGCCCGCCCGGGGTGTCGACGGCGACGTGGATGCCCCACACCTGGCCGCACTCGTAGGCCTGCGGGCTCAGCGCCCCGACGTGCTCGCAGGTGATCTCGCCACCGTTGGGCACCGACCGGCCGAGCAGCAGCTTCGAGTGCTGGCTGGGCACGAAGGTCACCGTGAACGGCCCGACCGTGAACGGACGGTGGCCCTCGGCCTCCACCGCCTGCCCGGCCAGCCCGTGGAGCGCCATCAGGTGCACGGCCGACGCGCCCCCGTGGACCGTCGCCCCGTCGCGCGCCGCGACCGCGGGGGCATCGACGGCATGGTCGAAGTGGGTGTGGCCGAGGAGCACGGCATCGGCCCGCGGCAGCCATCGGTCGACCAGGTCCCGGTCGGGCAGGGCCGGTCGGCGACGGAGCGAGTCGGCCAGCGACGAGCGGCTGACGTACGGGTCGATCAGCACGGTCGAGCCGTCGTAGGAGATGGCGAAGCCGGCGACGCCCAGCCAGCGGACCTCCAGGCCGGCGGGCAGCCCGGTGGGGAGGCCGTCCTCGTCGGACACGGTGAGGTCGGCCACCACCTCCCGGTCGTGGCGGTCGTGGCCCCGGCGTCGGGCCGCGTAGGCGACCAGGTCGACCAGGTGCCGGGCCGGGCCGGTCACGACGCGGCCCCGGCCCCGTCGGTCGTGCCGGCCCCGTCGGTCGCGCCGGCGAAGGGCCGGTTGCCGTAGCGGTCGAGGTGGACGACCTCGCCGACCGGTGGTCGGGTGGTCGGCCCGTACCGGCCCCGGGCCCAGCCGATCGGGATGATGCACACCGGGTTGACCTCCCGGGGCAGCCCGAGGATCCGCCGGGTGCCCCGGACGCTCCACACGGGCAGGGTCTGCAACGACGCCCCGAGCCCCACGGCCCGGCACCCCAGCAGGAGGTTCTGCACCGCGGGGAACACCGACCCGTAGTACGACGCCACCGAGATCTGCGGCCGCCCGACCGGCCGGTGCTTCAGGTTCCGGCGGTAGCACGGCACGACGAACACCGGGAGGTCGGCGAAGTGCTCGGCCTGCCACTCGCCGGGCCGCATCCCCCGCTGGGCCTGCTCGTCGCCGCGGGCCTGCCGGCGGGCGATCGGCCCCACGACCCGGTGGAGCCGCCGCCACTGGCGGGCGAGCGCCTCCTTGGTCGGCCGGTCCTCGACGACCACGAAGCACCAGTCCTGGCTGTTGCTGCTGGTCGGGGCCTTGAGCGCCAGCTCCAGCAGCGGCAGCAGGACGTCGTGGTCGACGGGGTCGAGGTGCAGGCGACGGACCGCCCGCTGGGTCCGCATCGCCTCCTCCATCGGCATCCCGAGCCGGGCGAGGGCCTCGGCGGCGGAGGGCGGGGTGAAGGGCTCGTCGGGCACGGTGGGCTCCGGGGTCGGCGGGGGTGCCGGCAGCCTCGCACGGCGCGGCCCCGTCTCCCTGCCCGGACCCGGCCCCGCACCCGAGGGCGAGGGGCCGGCGATAGCCTCGGACGGTGCCCTTCCGCCCCGACCAGACGTGGGGAGCGGGCCCGAGCGGTCAGATCGACTACCGCCTGGCCCGGCGTCACCTCATCGCGGAGCACAAGCGCGGCCGCCTGGCCCGCAACGAGGTGTGCGACGCCCATCCCGAGCTGCTGCGGGCGGCACGGGAGGTCGGCGACGCGACGCGGATCGACTGCCCGATCTGCGAGGAGGAGAAGCTCCACCTCGTCAGCTACGTCTTCGGGCCGCGGCTGCCGTCGTTCGGACGCTGCATCACCAAGCGGTCCGAGCTCCAGGCGATCGCCCGCCGGGCCGGCACCTTCACTTGCTATGTGGTCGAGGTCTGCCCCGCCTGCGGCTGGAACCACCTGGCCCGCACCTGGTCGCTCGGCCGGGGCGAGGCCCAGCGCGCCGCCCGCTGACGCCGGCGGGGCCGACCGGCGGTGCCGGACCTGACGGGACGACGGCGGGAGAGGACCGGTAGCCTCGTCCGCTGGCCGTGAGCGCCCCCGCGCCGGCCCGCCCGACCATGCCCCGAACCCGTCGTGCCATCCCGGCCCACAACCTCAAGACGACGCGCGCCGGCGACGTCAAGCGCCGCAACCTGTTCTGGCGCTGGCGCCGGTTGTTCTTCCTCGGCGCCCTGATGGCCATCGTCGCCGTCACCGGCGCCGGCTACGTGGTGTCGCAGGTCGAGCTGCCCGTCGAGCCGCCGCCCGAGGCCCAGACCACCTTCGTCTGCACCGCCGAGGTCACCTACCCGACGCCGTGCAACGAGAGGAACGCGGCCGCGATCCTCCACGGCGAGGAGGACCGGGTCAACGTCGAGCTGGAGCAGGTGCCCGACGTCCTCATCGACGCCGTGGTCGCCGCCGAGGACCGGGACTTCTTCGAGCACGGGGGCGTCGACCCGGTGGGCATCGCCCGGGCCGCGCTCAGCGACATCCGGGGCAACTCGGCGTCGCGCCAGGGCGGCTCGACCATCACCCAGCAGTACGTCAAGAACGTCTACCTCACCGACGAGCGCACCCTCACCCGCAAGGTCCGGGAGGCGGTGATGGCGGTCAAGCTCGAGCAGGAGATCTCCAAGGAGCAGATCCTCGAGAACTACCTGAACACCATCTACTTCGGGCGGGGCGCCTACGGGGTCCAGGCCGCCAGCCAGG
Organism: uncultured Iamiaceae bacterium; assembly: GCA_964416885.1. GTDB lineage: Bacteria > Actinomycetota > Acidimicrobiia > Acidimicrobiales > Iamiaceae > Iamia. Next base: position 13,987 of record CAYQGF010000019.1, on the reverse strand, counting down.
CGTACTTCGACAAGGACGTCGGCGACATCGACCTCCCGAAGGCCGCCCTCCTCGCCGGGCTGATCCGCTCCCCTCACCGGGCCGAGCCCTACGACCACCCCGAGGAGGCGCGCCGCCGGCGCCGCACGGTGCTCGACGCCATGCTCCAGGAGAAGATGATCACCGAGGAGGAGCGGGACGCGGCCGACGCGGCCGGCTTCACCGTCTTCGACGACGTCTACCCGTGGGAGCCCAAGAACAGCGTGGGGGTGGCGCCGTGGCTGTCGCTGATCCAGGGCGACTACTTCATCGACTACGTGCGGAGCATCCTCGCCGACCGCTACGGCAACGACGCCGTGTTCGGTGGCGGTCTCCGCGTCTACACGTCGCTCGACCGTGACCTGCAGAGCCACGCCATCCAGGCCGTGATCGAGACGCTCGACCAGCCCGAGGACCCCGACGCGGCCCTGGTCGCGATCGACGACCAGGGCCAGGTCCGGGCCATGGTCGGCGGCCGGGACTGGGCCAACCAGAAGGTGAACCTGGCCATCGGGTCGGTGAGCGGTGGGTCCGGCCGACAGGCCGGTTCGACCTTCAAGCCCTTCGCCCTGGCCGAGGCGGTCCGAGAGGGGTACTCGGTCGAGTCGGTGGTGGCCTCGCCGTCGACCCACGTGTTCCCGAACGCCAACGGCGGGGGCGACTGGACGGTGAACGGGGGCTGTTGCGGCGGCTACACGACCCTGGTCGAGGCGACGGCCCGGTCCGCCAACACCAGCTACGCCGAGATGATGCTCCGGCTCGGGCCCGAGAAGGTCGTCGACATGGCCCACCAGCTCGGTGTCACCGCGCCGCTGGACCCGTACCCCTCGACGGTCCTCGGCACCGAGGAGGTCTCGGTGCTCGACATGGCCGCCGGGTACTCGACCTTCGCCAACGAAGGGGTGCAGATCACCCCCCGCGTGATCACACGGGTCGAGCGGGCCGACGGCAGCCTCGTCGAGGAGTTCCCGGCGCAGCGCACGCAGGTCCTGAGCGCCGACCAGGCCCTGCTCGTGACCCACTCGCTCCGGCAGGTCATCGATCACGGCACCGGTCGCGAGGCCGACCCGGGCTTCCCCGTCGCCGGCAAGACCGGCACCACGCAGGACAACGCCGACGCCTGGTTCGCCGGCTACTCCCCGAGCCTCACCGCCGCGGTGTGGATGGGGTACCGCGAGGGGTCGATCCCGATGACCCAGGTCCACGGCGAGGTGGTGGCGGGTGGCAACTTCCCGTCCCGCATCTGGCGTCGGTTCATGGAGCTGGCCCATGCCGATGCCCTCTCGGAGGGGCTCCCCGAGGAGTTCCCCGACCCGCCCCCGCTCGACGAGGGCCAGTGGCTGTTCCCGGAGCTCCAGGACCGCTACGTGCCCCCGGCCGACCCGGGCTCCGGGACCGGGCGCACCGGCGGGGGCACCGACGGCCCGACCGCGACCACGACGCCGGACGGGACCGGGACGGCTCCGACGACCTCCCCTCCCGCGACCGCACCTCCGTCGACCGCGCCACCCGTCACCGACCCGCCGGCGACGTCGGCCCCGGTCAGCGAGCCGACCGGCGACGCCGACGCCCGCCGCGACGACTGAGGGGCGTCAGGCGCCGACCGGGACGTGCGGGTAGTTGGCCCGGCACGCCGCACACCACTGCTCGGTCGTCTCGACCCGGGTGACCGACTCCTCCTGGTCCCAGGCCTCGGGCGTGACGTAGAGGCGGTGCAGCACCACCAGGTCGTCGCAGTCGTCGGTGCCGCAGGACTCGCAGGTGCCGTTCTCCATGCCGCGGAGGCTACGCCGCTCCCCGGGAACACGAGCGGGGGTTGGAGGGTTGTCGCGGTCGGTCGTAACGTTTCGACCACACCGCCTGCAGCCACCCGGCGTGGGACGGAAGGAGACAGCCCATGGCCCCCACCGCTTCCGGTGACGGTTCCCGTCGTCGCCCTGTCACGGCCCCCGATGTGCGCTCCCGCAAGGGGCGCGACGGCGCCGATCCGCTCGTCATGGTCACCGCCTACGACGCCCCCGGCGCCCGGCTGGCCGACGCCGCCGGGGTCGACATGATCCTCGTCGGCGACAGCCTGGCGATGGTCGTCCTCGGCTACGACGACACCCTCCAGGTCACCGTCGACGACATGGCCCACCACACCGCCGCGGTGGCCCGGGCCAAGCCGTCGGCCCTGGTCGTCGGCGACCTGCCGTGGATGAGCTACCACGTCGACCGGGCCGACACGGTCCGCAACGCGGCCACCCTGATCAAGGCCGGCGCCGGCGCGGTGAAGCTCGAGGGCGGCCGCAAGCGGCTGCCGATGGTCGAGGCCCTGGTCGATGCCGAGATCCCGGTGATGGGCCACATCGGCCTCACCCCGCAGTCGGTGCACGCCATGGGCGGGTTCAAGGTGCAGGGGCGGACCTCCGAGGCCGCCACCCAGCTGGTCGGGGCGGCCAAGGCCCTGGCCCACGCCGGCGCCTTCGCCATCGTCCTGGAGGGCATCCCCGACGAGGTCGGCCGGATGGTCACCGAGGCCGTCGACGTGCCCACCATCGGCATCGGCGCCGGCCCCCACTGCGACGGCCAGGTGCTCGTGTACCACGACGTCCTCGGCATCGAGGACCGCATGGCCCCCAAGTTCGTGCGCCGCTACGCCGAGATCGGGGCGGCCTCGACCGAGGCGATCGCCCGCTTCGCCGCCGACGTCCGCTCCGGCGCCTTCCCCGGCCCCGACGAGAGCTACCACCTCTCGGCCGAGGTCGCCGAGACCCTCGGCCTCTACGGCAGCTGACCGGCGGTCGCCCACCCGCGTCCACCTGTCCGGCGGTCGTCAACCCACGCCCACCCCGTCCGGCGGTCGTCCACCGCCGGTGTCAGATACCTCCCGTGCCCCAGTCGGGCAGCCAACGGGCGCTGGTCGACCCGGCCCAGCGGTCGTCAACCCGGTCCACGCGGTCCGGCGGTCGTCTACCGCGGGTGTCAGAAACCTCCCGTGCCCCACTCCCCGAGCCGGACCTCCCGCGAAGGCAGCGCGGGAGGTGTCTGACACCCCATGACACCCAGACGACGCCCACTCATAAGCCCGGCAGGACGGACGCGACCCCAACCCACGCGCCGAGCGAGACCCCCACGGCCCGACCCGGCTGCCACGATGGACGCGTGATGCTCCCGACGCGGCTCGGCGCGCTCGTGCTCGCCGTGGCCCTGCTGGCCGGCGCCTGCACAGAGGACACCGCGGCGCCGTCGACCACGACCACGACCACGAGCACCGCGACCACGTCGCCGTCGACCGCCTCGACCGACGCCGCACCCGCCACCAGCGCCCTGCCCGACGTCGACGGGACCTTCGCCCCGGGCCGGACGCCGGTGCCGGGGTTCGCCGAGGTGGCGCTGCGCATCGTCCCGGGGCCCGACGGTGAGCCGGTGGGGATCTGCGTCCTGGTGGCCGAGACGCCCGAGCAGCGCCAGCGGGGGCTGATGGGCGTCACCGACCTCGGTGGCTACGACGGGATGGTGTTCCGCTTCCCGGACGACACCGTCGGCGCCTTCTGGATGAAGGACACCCTCCTCCCGCTGTCGATCGCCTACCTGGACGCCGATGGGGCAGTGGTCGACGCCCTCGTCATGGAGCCCTGCCCGCCCGACACCGCGGTGTGCCCGACCTACCCGCCGTCGGGGCCGTACCGCACGGCCCTGGAGGTCCCCGCGGGCGACCTCGACGGCCTCGGCCTCGCGGTCGGTTCCCCGGCCCGGGTCACCGAGGCCGGCGCCTGCCCGGCGCTGGAGTAGGGCTCCCGGCGGGCTCCGGGCTTCGCTGTCACACCCCCGGCGTAGGGTCGACGGCATGAGCGGAATAGGTGCTCCGGGGGCCGTCCCCCTATCCTCGAACGGTTCCAATCGAACCCTGTGCCGGACCGACCGGCGCCCCGGTGACCCCGGGTCCAGAGGGAGGTGATGCTCGCGATGCGAGCGTACGAGCTGATGGTCATCTTCGACGGTGACCTCGACGAGTCCACGGTGCAGCAAGGGATCAACCGGATCCACGCGCAGGTCACCGAGGCCGGTGGTGAGACCAAGACCACCGACAAGTGGGGTCCGAGGCGCTTCGCCTACGAGATCGACCACAAGAGCACCGGCTTCTACGTCGTGCTCGAGATCGAGGCCGGGCCGGGTGCGCTCGACCGGCTCGAGAACGCCCTGCGGCTCGCGGACGAGGTCGTCCGCCACAAGCTCATCCGCCTGCCCGACCACGAGGCCCACCGACGTGGCCTCCTGGGCGCGCAGGCCGCCCCGGCACCCGCCGAGGCCTGACGCCGGAGGAACACCGATGGCAGCAGACAACAACGTCACCCTTACGGGGAACATCACCCGCGACCCCGAGCTGCGGTTCACCCCCAGCGGGCAGGCCGTGGCCACCTTCGGGCTGGCCGTGAACCGGCGCTGGCAGAACCGCCAGACCAACGAGTGGGAGGAGCAGGTCTCCTTCTTCGACGTCAAGTGCTGGGCCCAGATGGCCGAGAACGTGTCCGAGTCGCTCGGGCGCGGCACCCGCGTCGTGGTCACCGGTCGGCTCGAGCAGCGCTCGTGGGAGACCGAGAACGGCGACAAGCGCTCGAAGGTCGAGGTCGTCGCCGACGAGATCGCGCCCAGCCTGCGCTGGGCGACCGCCCAGGTCAGCAAGAACGAGCGCCGCGACGGCGGCGACGGCGGGGGCTACGGCGGAGGCGGTGGCGGCAACCGCGGCGGTGGCGGAAGCAGCGGGGGCGGTGGCGGTGGCGGTGGCTACCGCGACGACAACACCAGCGGTGGCGGCAACCGGGGCGGCAGCTCCGGGGGCGGTTACGGCGGAGGCAACGACATGGACGAGGAGCCGTTCTGATGGCAGCGAAGCCCAAGCGGGGCAAGAACAAGGACAACGCCCGGCGCAGCAAGAAGAAGGTCAGCGTCCTCAGCCAGGAGAAGGTCGAGTACGTCGACTACAAGGACGTGAACCTGCTCAAGCGGTTCATGTCCGACCGGGCCAAGATCCGGGCCCGTCGGGTCACCGGCAACAACGCCCAGCAGCAGCGGGAGGTCGCCATGGCGATCAAGAACGCCCGCGAGATGGCCTTGCTGCCCTACACCAACCGCATCACCCAGCAGCGGGGTGGCGGTCGAGGCGAGCGCGGGGAGCGGGGCGAGCGCGGCCTGCGGCCGGACGGCCCGATGCCGCGTCCGTCGGGCCCGCCGCCCACGGGTCGCGAGGGCGGTGTCGACGACGGCACGGTCGTCGAGGAGACCTTCGACGGTGCGACCGAGGAGGTGGACGCCTGATGCGGGTCGTTCTCCACGCCGACGTCGAGGGCGTCGGCACCAAGGGCGAGGTGGTGGACGTGGCCGACGGTCACGCCCGCAACCTGCTGCTCCCGTCGGGCCGGGCCGTCAAGGCCACCCCCGGTGCCGAGGCCCAGGCCGCCGGCATGCGCCGGCGCCGGGCGACCAAGGACGCCGCCGACCGCTCCTCGGCCGAGGAGGTCGCCAAGATCCTGGTGCCCACCACCATCACGGTGACGGCCAAGGCGGGCGGCGAGGGTCGTCTGTTCGGGTCGGTCGGCGTGGCCGAGGTGGCCGAGGCCATCGAGGCCCAGACCGGGATCGTCATCGACAAGGCCCGGCTCGTGCTCGACGAGCCGATCAAGGAGGTCGGCGAGCACCAGCTCACCGCCCGACTGCACTCGTCGGTGCAGTTCCCCGTGCGCGTCGAGGTCGTGGGGGCCTGATGCCCCCGGCCGGCCCGGTCGCCCGGGCCCGGTCGCACACCAGAGAGAACGTCGAGGACCGGCCCGTCGCGGGCCGGTCCTCGACGCGTCCCGTTCGCCGGGGCGTCATTCGCCGTCCACAGGTTGGCCGGTTCGTCCACACCTCGTGCACAGGATGGGGGGACTATCCGTCCACAGCGGTGATGAGCGATGGTGGAGCCCCACCGGGTGCGCGACGACGGTCGGGGGAGGGACCCGGAGCCCGCGTCCCGCCTGGGCCTCGTGCTCCCGGTCGGCCCCCACCCGCGCCATCCCCGTCCCGTGTCCTGCCCGTCGGTGGGGCGCCCCGCCATCCCCCGAGCTCGACCTGACCCCGCGATGACCGATCACCCCCCCGCCTTCGACGACGAGCCGCTCTTCGACGACGAGCCCCCGTCCGACCTCGACGCGCCCGGCCGTGGCGGGGGGCGCGGCGGCTTCGGCGGCGGGGGCGGGTTCGGGGGCGGGCCCGGTGGGGGCGGCCGAGGCGACGGTCGGGGCGGCGGGGGCGGTGGCCGGGTCCCACCGCACAACCTCGACGCCGAACGAGCGCTGCTCGGGGCCCTGCTGCTGTCGCGCGACGCGGTGGCGGTGGCGGCCGAGCTGATCCCCGGCGCCGACGTCTTCTACCGGCCCGCCCACGCCCACATCTACGAGGCCGTCACCGTCCTGACCGCTCGGGGCGAGGTCGCCGACCCGATCACCGTGGCCGACGAGCTGCGGCGTCGCGACCTGCTCGACACCGTCGGGGGCACGGCCGCGCTGGTCGACCTCCAGGCCGACGCCCCCGGCACCGCCAACGCCGGTCACTACGCCCGCATCGTCAAGGACCACAGCCTGCTGCGGCGGCTGATCGGTGCGGCCGGGTCGATCTCGGAGCGGGCCTACGGGATGCCCGAGGACGTCCGCAAGGCGGTCGACGAGGCCGAGTCGTTGGTGTTCGACATCGCCCGGCACGAGGGCGAGGGCACCACGGCCCAGCTCACCGACCTGCTCGGCGCCACCATGGACCGCATCGAGGAGCTCCACGACCGGGGCTCGGAGATCATCGGCACGCCCACCGGGTTCCCCGACCTCGACGAGATCACCTCGGGCCTCCAGGCCGGCGCCCTGGTCGTGCTCGGTGCCCGACCGGCCATGGGCAAGACGGCGCTGGCCCTGGGCATGGCCACCAACGCGGCGATGAAGGCCCAGAAGCCGGTGCTGCTGTTCTCGCTGGAGATGAGCAAGCTCGAGCTGGTCCAGCGGATCCTGTGCTCCGAGGCCCGGGTCGACTCCAAGAAGATCCGCAACGGGCGGCTCTCCGACGCCGACTGGAACGGCATCGCCCGGGCCATGGGCCGTCTCGGCGACGCTCCGATCTGGATCGATGACAACCCCAACGTGTCGATCATGGAGATCCGCTCCAAGGCCCGGCGGCTCCGCAGCGAGATGGGCGACCTGGGGATGGTGGTCGTCGACTACATCCAGCTGATGACCGGCCGGGCCTCGGCCGAGAGCCGTCAGGTCGAGGTGGCCGAGATCAGCCGAGGCCTCAAGCTCCTCGCCCGTGAGCTGGAGTGCCCGGTGGTCGCCCTGGCCCAGCTCAACCGCGGCCTCGAACAGCGCGCCGACAAGCGTCCGATGCTCAGCGACCTCCGCGAATCGGGATCGTTGGAGCAGGACGCCGACATCGTGATGTTCCTGTACCGGGACGAGGTCTACGAGGCCACGCCGGAGAACCAGGGGCTGGCCGAGCTGATCATCGCCAAGCAGCGCAACGGGCCGACCGGGCGGGTCATGCTCACCTTCCTCGGCCACCACACCCGCTTCGAGTCGATGCCGAAGGACGTGTAGCCGCCGCCCCGGCGTCGGTGCTGCCAACCTGGGACGATGCCGGTCGGCCGCTACGCCCCGAGCCCGAGCGGCCCGCTCCACCTCGGCAACCTGCGCACCGCCCTGGTGGCGTGGTGGGCGGCCCGGGGCGACGGCAGCCGCTTCCTCCTCCGGGTCGAGGACCTCGACCCGTCGTCGCGTCCCGCCCACGAGGCCGGTCAGCTCGCCGACCTCCGGGCGATCGGCATCGACTGGGACGGTCCGGTGGTCCGCCAGAGCGAGCGCCGCCCCCGCTACGACGCCGCCCTGTCCACGCTGGTCGACGCCGGCCTGACCTACCCCTGCTACTGCACCCGGCGGGAGGTGCGGGAGGCGACCCGGGCCCCGCACGCCGCCCTCGACGCCTACCCGGGCACGTGCCGCGACCTCACCACCGCCGAGCGCCGGGCCCGCGAGGCCGAGGGCCGCCGACCGGCGTTGCGGCTGCGGGCCGGCGGCGCGGTGGCCGAGGCCCACGACGCGCTCCACGGGGTGGTGCGGGGCGTGGTCGACGACGTCGTGCTCCGCCGGGCCGACGGCCTGCCGGCCTACAACCTGGTCGTGGTCGTCGACGACGCGGCCCAGGGGGTGGAGGAGGTGGTGCGCGGTGACGACCTCCTGCCGTCGACGCCCCGGCAGGCCCACCTGGCCCGGTTGCTCGGCCTGCCGGTGCCCACGTACCTGCACGTCCCGCTGGTCCTCGGCCCCGACGGTCGACGGCTGGCCAAGCGGGACGGCGCCGTCACCCTCGCCGACGCCGCGGCCGAGGGCCTCGACCCGGCGGAGGTCCGTCGTCGCCTCCTGGCGTCCCTGGGCCTGCCGAGCCCCGGGGCCCACCCGCCCCGCCTCGACCGAGCGGCCCTGCCCCGCACCCCCTGGCTCCTCGATCGCACCCTCGCCGACTGGTGACCGGGCCGGGGCGGACCGGGCCGGAGGCGCGGCGCGGGAGCACGGGCCGGGCACCGTCGGTAGCCTGAGCGTCGGTGGGCGAGACTCGGCACCGTCGGCGCCCGACGTCGGCCGCAGTGCTGGTGGCCGTGGCGGTCGCGCTGACGGCGATCGCCCTCGTGGTCACCGTCGTCGTGGTGGCCGGCCGGGACCGACCCGGTGACGAGCCCACCGTGGTGCCCCCGGAGCGAGCGCGGCCGACCGAGGCCGTCAGGCCGCCGACCACCACGACCACCAACACGACCCTGCCCACCACCCCGGCCGAGGACGGCCTCCGGATCGCCCCTCCGCTGGCCCGCCCCTATGCGACCAGCTTCCTCGTCGCCGATGCCGTGGGCCCGAGCGTCCCCCTCTTCTCCGCCCCCGACGTGCCCGTCCCGAGCGGGCGCACCCTCGACAACCCCACGTGGGAGGGCCTGCCCCTCACCTTCCTCGTGCGCGAGCGCCGGGCGGACTGGCTGCACGCCCAGATCATGGGCCGCCCCAACTCGGCCCTGGCCTGGGTGCGGCGGAGCGACGTGACCCTCCGCCGGGTCGCGAACCACGTCCTGGTCGAGCGCGAGGCCCGGCGGCTCACCGTCATGCACGGCGACGAGGTCCTGTTCCAGACGTCGGTCGCCACCGGGAAGGCCAGCTCGCCGACCCCGCTGGGCACGTTCTTCGTCGACGGCGTCGTCCCCCTTGACCCCCCGCACCGGGCCTACGGGGTCGGCCAGGTCAGCTTCACCGGCTTCTCGGAGGTCTACGAGAGCTTCGGGGGCGGCGTCGGCCAGGTCGCCCTGCACGGGACCCAGAACCCGGCGCTGATCGGCACGCCCGCCAGCAATGGGTGCGTCCGGATGCGGAACGAGGACATCACCCGGGTGATGGAGCTGGCCCCGACCGGCACGCCCGTGGAGGTCATCGGCTGATGGTGGCGTAGCCTGCCGGACGCGAGCCGGACGGCTCGACCCTCCCGAGGAGAAAGCAGCCATGGGCTTCCTGGACAAGTTCAAGAAGAACAGCGCGGTCGACAAGGTCACCGACGCCATCGCCGACAACGCGGACAAGGTCGACGACGGCATCGACAAGGCCGCCGACTTCGTCGACGACAAGACCGGTGGCAAGCACACCGACAAGATCGACAAGGTGGCCGACGCGGCCAAGAAGGGCGTCGACAAGGTCGAGGAGCAGGCCAAGAAGGCCTGACCGGCGGCTCGGCGCGCCGTGGGCGACGCCCTGCCCCGACGCGCCGTCCTGGTCCTGGCCGGAGCCGGGCTGGTGTGGGTCGCCACCGGCTGCCGGTCCGACCGCGCCGCCGACGAACCGAGGGACCGGGCTGGCACCGTGATCGACTACGGTGACGAGGAGCTCCAGCGGGGCGCTCTCACCGTGCCCGACGGTGCCGGTCCGTTCCCCGTCGTCGTCCTGGTGCACGGCGGGTTCTGGCGGGCGGAGTACGACCGCACCCTGATGGACGGGCTGGCCGCCTCGGTGGTCGAGGAGGGGTGGGCGGCCTGGAACGTCGACTACCGGCCGGTCGGCGAGGGCGGGGGCTGGCCGACGACCTTCACCGATGTCGCCGCCGCCGTCGACCACCTGGCCGAACTGGCCGACGAGCACGCCCTCGACCTCGACCGGGTGGCGGTGGTCGGCCACTCCGCGGGCGGCACCCTCGCCCTCTGGACGGCGGCCCGCGCCGGCCTCCCCGCCGACGCGCCGGGGGCGGGCCCGACCGTGGTCCCCGCGGCCGTCGGGGCGCAGGCCGGCGTGGTCAACCTGGCGGCCGGTTCGCTGGAGCGGCTCGGCCGGGGGGCGGTCGACGACCTGATGGGCCGCTCGGCCACCCAGGGCACGGTCGACGACTACGGCCTGGCATCGCCGATCGAACGCCTCCCGCTGGGGGTGCCGACGCTGCTGGTCCACGGTCGCGACGACGTCGTCGTCCCGGTGGAGCAGTCCGAGGCCTATGCGGCCCGGGCCGACGACGCCGGTGACGACGTGACCGCCCGCCTGCTCGACGGGGTCGACCACTTCGAGGTGATCGACCCCGACAGCGAGGCCTGGGCCGCCGTCGTCGACTGGCTCACCGACCGCTTCGGCTGAGCCGGCCGGAGGGTGGCGTCGGGCGTCGGGGGTGCCAGCATGGACCGATGGCCGAGGACCGGTTCTACTTCCGCCAGCTGCTGTCGGGGCTCGACGTCGCCGAGGACGACCTCATGGCCCAGCAGATGGTCAACTTCATGTACCTCATCGGCGACCGCGAGACCGGTGAGGCCGTCGCCGTCGACCTGGCCTACGACGTCGACGGCGTCCTCGACCTGCTCGAGGCCGACGGCATGCGGCTCACCGGCGCCCTCGCCACCCACTTCCACTTCGACCACGTGGGCGGCAGCTACGGCGGCCACCACGTCGCGGGGCTGGCCGAGCTGCTGGCGCGCACCGACGTGCCGGTGCACCTCCAGGCCGACGAGGTCGAGTGGGTGAAGCGCTCCACCGGCATCGACGAGAGCCACATCGTCGCCCACGCCAGCGGCGACACGGTGACGGTCGGCGACCTCGCCGTCACCCTGATCCACACGCCGGGCCACACGCCGGGCAGCCAGTGCTTCCTCGTCGAGGGCCGCCTCGTCGCCGGCGACACCCTCTTCCTCGACGGGTGCGGGCGCACCGACCTGCCCGGCAGCGACCCCGAGCAGATGTACCTGTCGCTCACCCAGCGGCTGAGCCAGGTCCCCGACGACACCGT
>CAYQGF010000019.1:0-2577 GCA_964416885.1 uncultured Iamiaceae bacterium | reverse complement strand
CGGGCCGTCGCCACCGAGCTGGCCGCCGAGGGCTACGTCGTCGGCGCCCCCGACCTCTACTGGCGGATCGAGCCGGGGTGGACGGCGGCGCACGACGAGGAGGGCCTGGGCCGGGCCTACGAGATGGTCGGCCGGCTCGACGTCCCCGGCGCCGTCGACGACACGGTGGCCGCCCTCGACGCGCTCGGGGCGCTCGACCCGGTCACGGGGGGAGCCGCCGTCCTCGGCTTCTGCCTCGGCGGCACCATCGCCTGGCTCGCGGCGGCGGCGGGCGACCCGGCCGCCTGCGTGTCGTACTACGGCTCGGGCGTGGCCGACGCGGCCGACCGCATCGAGGCCGTGACGTGCCCGACGCTGCTCCACTTCGGTGGCGCCGACCCCTTCATCCCGCCCGAGCAGATCGCGGTGGTCGACGCCGCGGCCACCGGGCGCGACCACGTCACGCTCCAGGTCCACGAGGGCGCCGGGCACGCCTTCGAGAACGACCGGGCCCCGGCCTTCCACGACCCCGACGCGGCCGTCGTCAGCCGGGCCCAGACCCTGGAGTTCCTCCGCACGCACCTGGGCTGAGGTATCCCCCGGTGGGGCGGGCCGGCTTCGTACTGTTGGCTCCGATGCCGAAGGGGGCCCACGACACCGCTGATCTCCGCGGGGTGGTGACTGCGGCGCGCATCGGCGCCCCCGACGGCCATGAGGAGTTGGTCCGCGCCCTCACGGCCGAGGCCGACCGGTACGCGACCACGGTGCTCGTGCTCCCCGAGGCCGAGGCCCGCCCGATCGTGGCCGCGGCGGTGCGCCACGTCGCCCGCGGCCGTCCCGTCGACGGGGACGACGTCATCGACCGGCTCCACCTCGCGGTCCGCACCGAGGTCTTCCGACGCCAGCCCGGCGCCCGCCTCCCCGTCCGGGTGGTCGCGGCGGCCGCCCTCGTCGTGGTGCTCCTCGGCTTCGGGGCCTTCGCCCTCTCCCTCGGCGGGGACGACGGCGACGATGGCGGGACCACACCCTCGGTGGCGGTGGCGGCCGTGACCGCCGATGCCGTGGTGCTCGAGGGCCGGGTCGTGACCGACGGCGGCTCCGGCGGCACGCCCGACGTCGAGGTCCAGGTCCTCGCCGACGGCGAGGCCGTGGGCACGGCCCGCACCGACGACGACGGCCGCTTCTCGGTGGAGGGGCTGGCCGCGGGCACCTACGACCTGCGCGTCACCGCCCCCGGCGGGCTGCGCCTCCCCGGTGGTACCGCCACCGTCGACCTCACCGACCGCGACGCCGGCGCCGTGCTCCTACGGCTCGAGCGTCCCTGACCGCCCGTACCAAGGAGCCCCCCGTGGCCATCGCCGACCCGGTCCTCATCGGCATCGACTCCAAGACCTTCCCCCTCGTCCGCAAGGGGTACGACCCCAACGAGGTCCGGACCTACCTGCTCCAGCTCTCGAGCGCGGTCGACGCCCTCCGGGCCGCGGCCGTGGTCCCCCCGCCGCCCCCTCCGGCGCTCGTGCCCCCCGCCCTGGAGACGCCCGACGACGAGACGCTCGCCGCGGCCCGGGCCGAGCTGGCCCAGCTCCGTGTCGACCAGGCCGCGGTGCGGGCCTGGTTCGGGGAGGACGGCCGGGCCACGCCCGACCAGGTCCCCGAGCCGGTGCGGGATGCCGCCGCGACCGCCGATGCCCTGGTGCGGGCGGCCGAGGCCCAGGCCGCGGCGCTCGCGCCCGCCGTCCCGGCGCCGGTCGACCCGGCGCCGGTCGACCCCTTCGCCGCGCCGGTGGCCCCGCTCCCCGTGGAGGAGCCTGCGGCGGCCGCTCCGGCCGCGGCCGACCCGGCCCCGCCCCAGCGATGGGACGAGCTGGGCGAGAGCGTGGCCCGCATCCTCGCCGGGGCCGAGGAGGAGGCCAACGCCATCCGGGCCGCGGCCGAGACCTCGGCGTCGATCACCCGCGAGGAGGCGGAGCACCTCCGCACCAAGGCCGACGACTCCCTGGCCCGCGCCCAGCGCGAGGCCGACGAGATCACCATCGCCGCCGAGGTCCGGGCGTCCGAGCTGCGCCAGGCGGCCGAGGACGGGGCCCGCACCCACATCGCCGAGGTGCTGGCGCAGGCCGAGGTCGACCTCGAGCGCACCCGCCGCGAGCTCGATGCCGCCCATGTCCAGCTGACCGAGATCCACGCCTCGGTGAGCGAGTCGCTGGCCAAGCAGGCGCCGCGCCGTGAGCTCGACGACGTCGACACGACCTACGCCGCCGCCGTGGCCCGGCTCGACGACCCCGAGGGCGACGTCGACGGCTCCGGCTCGGCCGCCACGATCGATGGTGCGGCCCCGCCGGCGCCCCTCCCCCCGCCGCCCCCGCCCCGCGCCGCGGCCCCCACCGTCGTGGAGAACCCGACCCCGCCCGAGCCGCCGCTGCCGGTGGAGCCGGTGGTGGCCCCCGATCCGTTCGCGGCGCCCGTGACCGAGCCGGTCGTCGCCGCGGCGGAGCCCGTGCTGGCGGGGGCCGACGCCGGCCCGGCTCCGGCCCCGGCCCCCGACCCGGAGCCGCCCGCCGATCCCTTCGCCGGCGTGGCCGTGGCTCCGCCGCCCGC
>CAYQGF010000018.1:3772-22990 GCA_964416885.1 uncultured Iamiaceae bacterium | reverse complement strand
CGTCGATGGTGCGGCTCACCCGGAACGACTCGTTCACGACCCGCTCGGTGAGGCGATGGGCGACGTCGGGGTCGGGCTCGGCCAGGAGGGTCTCGGCCAGCAGGCCGATGGCGCCGACCGGCGTCTTGAGCTCGTGGCTCAGGTTGGCCACGAAGTCCCGTCGCATCGCCTCGAGCCGATGGGCCTCGGTGACGTCGTCGATCACGACCAGGGCCCCGTCGGGCAAGGGTCGGGCCACCACCTCCACCACCTGCGCCGGCGGGCCGAACAGCTCGATGGTGCGAGAGCCGCCCTGGCCGGCGATGGCCCGAGCGGTGAGCTCGTCGACCTCGCCCCCGACCAGAGCCGCACCGTGACGGGCCCCGGCGACCTGCTCGGCCACGCGGTTCCGGGCCACGACCTCGCCCTGGCCGTCGACGACCATCACGCCCTGGGGGACGGCATCGAGGGCGGCCCGCAGCTCGGCGACGGTGCGCTCGGACCACTCGGCCCGCGCCACGGCCTCGTCGCGGCTCCGGGTCGCCGCCGTGAGGTCCGCCGCCACGGCCAGCGCCTGCCGGAGCCAGACCGCCAGCCCGATCACGACCGCAGCCAGCACCACGGCGACGACGCCGAGGACAGCAGTCATGACGTCTCGCCCGGGCTCGGGCCCCACGTGAGCCGCTCGGCGGGCATCTCAGGCGGTCTCGCCGGGGGCCGGGCGGAGGCGACGCTCGATGGCCCGGGCCACCAGCCGACGGTCGATCTCGGCCGCGGCCGGCTGCCAGTCGTCGGACCGAATGCCGGTGAGGCAGGTCACGGCGACGTAGCCGGCGTTGACGAGGGCGGTGTCGGAGTCGGGCGGCAGCTCGACACTGGTCTCGACCAGGGCCAGCTCCAGCACGCCGCCCGGGCTCGGGCGGAGGGCGGCGCGCACCGTGCCGAACGGCGCCAGGGCGGCCCAACGGGACCCCTTCACGGCATCGATCTCGCCCCGTGGGACGTTGACGTTGAGGACCGTCTTGGCCGGCGCGGTCGACAGCCAGTCGACCGCGGCCACGCCGACCTCGGCCGCGGCGGCGAACTCGACCGGGCCGTCGGGCGGCACCGCGACCGACACGGCGACGCCGGACACACCGAGGTTGGCGCCGGTGAGCGTGGCCCCGACCGTGCCGGAGTGGAGGACGGCCCGTCCGGTGTTGTTGCCGGGGTTGATCCCCGAGGCCACCAGGTCGGGCGGGTCGCCGAAGCCCCCGAGCCGGGCCGCCATCACGCAGAGGGCCGGCGGTCCGGCGAGCGAGAACGCCGGGATGTGCGCGGCCCCGGGGACCACCGCTTCGTCGGTGTGGAGGTCGGACGTCTGGCCCAGGTCGCCGATGGCCGCGGCATAGCCGCTGTGGTCGGTGGCCGGAGCGACGACGAGGACGTCGTGGCCGGCGTCGTCGAGGGCGCGGGCCAGGGCGTGCAGCCCGGGGGCTTCGATGCCGTCGTCGTTGGTGACCAGGATCCGCACGACCGACCTCAGGCGTCCGACGGAGCGGAGCCGGCCCCGGCACCAGGCGCGGCCCCGGCACCCGGAGCGACACCGCCAGCCGGCGCGACAACGTCGCCAGGAACACCACCGCCAGCGGGAACAGCGCCGCTGCCAGGAGCAGCACCGCCACCAGGAGCGACACCGCCAGCGGGAGCGACAGCCGGGTCGCCGCCCTCGCCCCCGTCGGCGTGCCCCACCTCGGCCGGTCCCACCGGGGCGGAGGCCTCGGTCTCGCTGACCAGGCGGGCCTGGCGGGCGGCCTCACGGGCCGCGCCGGCCTGCTCGGGCAGCCAGCCCGTGACCATGTAGCGGACCCGCTCGCCGATGTTGACGGCGTGGTCGCCGATGCGCTCGTAGTAGCGGCCGATCAGGGCCAGCTGCACCGCGGCCTGGACGTCGAACGCCCCCTCCCGCGACGCCTCGAAGATCTCGGCGATGTAGTCCTGGTGGAGGTCGTCGAGCCGGTCGTCGAGGTCGTCGAGCGCCGCCGCCATCGCGGCGTCGCCCTCGTCGTAGGCGTCGATGCTGAGCCGGAACAGCCGGGCCGCCTCGTCGCCCATCCGGCTGATCAGCCCCCGCAGCCGCGGCGTGTACTCGATGCCGTAGATCCGGCGGGCGCCCTTGGCGATGTTGACGACCAGGTCGCCGCTGCGCTCGATCTCGCTGACCATCCGCACCGCGGTGATCAACCCCCGCAGGTCGCCGGCCATCGGCTGCTGGAGGGCGAACACCGAGTAGCACTGCTCCTCGGTCTCGAGGGCCAGGGCATCGAGCGGGTCGTCGTCGTCGATGATCTGCTGGGCGCCACCGAGGTCGTTGTCGAGCAGCACCTGGGTGGCCCGGGGGATGCCCTCGGTGACCATCGCCGCCATCCGCACGATCTCGCTGCGGATGGTGTCGAGCTGCTGGTGGTAGGTCTTCCGGGTCTGCATGGTCCTCGTTCCTCGCCCGGGCCTAGCGGATCTCGGCGCTGAGGTGCGCCGGGTCACCGGTGACCATGTAGCGGATCCGGGCACCGATGATGGCCGCGTGGTCGGCGATCCGGTCGAGCGAGCGTCCGGCGACCAGCGTACGCACGGCGGCCAGGACCGCGTCGGGCCCCTCGATGCCGAGCAGCTCCCGGCCGAACCGTTCGGTGAAGGCCTCCATGGGCCGTTGGTCGGCCAGGTCGGCGGCGAGGCCGAGGTCCTGGGCCGACCACGCCCGCAGGGCGGTGCGGTACTGCTCGACCGCGGTGTCGGCCATCGACAGGAGGATGTCGAAGGTGGCGTCGTTGGAGTGGAGCAGCTCCCAGTCGGGCGCCAGCTTCACGACCCGGAGGGCGAGGTCGCCGATGCGCTCCAGCTCCGAGAGGACCCGCAGCGCCGAGACGACGAAGCGCAGGTCGCCGGCGACGGGGCTCTCCCGGGACAGCAGGTCGTAGCAGCGCTCGGTGAGCGAGACGTTCATGGCGTCGATGAGGTCGTCGGCCTCCACCGTCACCTGGGCCAGGTCGACGTCGCCGCGGCGGAGCACCTCGCGGGTGCGCTCCAGGTTCTCGTCGACCCGCACGCCCATCAGCTCGACCTGGAGCCGGAGCTGCTCCAGCTCGGCGGTGAAGGCCTGGCGCACGGGACCGGGGCTCTCCGGGGCGGGACGCTCGGGAGCAGGCACGGTCAGCCGAACCGCCCCGTGACGTAGCTCTCGGTCCGCTCGTCGGAGGGGTTGGAGAACATCGTCTCGGTGGCGTCGAACTCGACGAGCAGGCCGGTGCGGGTGTCGCTGGTCTCGTTCACCTCGGTGGTGAAGAAGGCGCAACGGTCGCTGACCCGGGCCGCCTGCTGCATGTTGTGGGTGACGATGACGATCGTGTATTGGGACTTGATCTCCTCCATCAGGTCCTCGATGCGTCCGGTGGCGATCGGGTCCAGGGCCGAGCAGGGCTCGTCCATGAGGATGACCTCGGGGTTGGTGGCCAGGGCCCGGGCGATGCAGAGCCGCTGCTGCTGCCCGCCCGAGAGGCCCAGGCCCGAGGCCTTGAGCCGGTCCTTGACCTCGTCCCACAGGGCGGCCTGGCGGAGGCTCTTCTCGACGATGTCGTCGAGGGCCGAGCCCTTCTTGGCGATGCCGGCGGTGCGGGGGCCGTAGGCGACGTTGTCGTAGATCGACTTGGGGAACGGGTTCGGCTTCTGGAACACCATGCCGATGCGCCGACGGACCTCGACCGGGTTGACCTTGGGGTCGTAGAGGTCGACGCCGTGGTATTGCAGCGTGCCCTCGACCCGGGCCGTCTCGATCAGGTCGTTCATGCGGTTGAAGCACCGCAGCACCGTGGTCTTGCCGCAGCCCGAGGGACCGATGAACGCGGTGACCTCGTGCTCCTTGATGCCGAGGTTCACGTTCCGGACGGCCCGGAACTCGCCGTAGAAGACGCTCAGGTCGGCGACGTCGAAGACCGTGCGCCCGCTGGCGGTGGGGGCCAGGTGGGCCTCGGGCTCCGGGGTCGGAGCCGTGGCATCGATCGGGGTGTCGGTCATCAGGCGGGCCCGGGTGGCGAGGGGTTCGGTCGAGGACACGTGGTCACCTGGTCTTCTTCTCGAAGCGGTTGCGGAGGTAGATGCCGACGCCGTTGATGCCGAGGATCACCACGAGGGTCACCACGATGGCGGCGGCGGCGTTGTCGCCCCAGCCCTGGGAGGCGGGAAGCTTGGTCCAGTCGGAGATGATGTAGGGGAGCGACGTGAAGTTGCCCTTGAGGTCGCCGATCTCGCCACCGCCGAAGTAGCCCTTGGCCCCGATCAGGAGGAGCGGGGCGGCCTCGCCGAGGCCTCGGGCCAGACCGAGGATCGTGCCGGTGAGGATGCCGGGGAAGGCGTTGGGCAGCACGAGCGTGCGCACCACCTCCCAGCGGGTGGCACCGGCGCCGAAGCCGCCTTCGCGCAACGACTTCGGCACGGCCCGGATCGCCTCGGCCGACGTGATCACCACGATCGGGAGCACGAGGATCGAAAGGGTGAGCCCGGCCGACAGGAGCGACTCCCGACCGGTGAAGCGGACCAGCCCGCCCCGGGCGAAGAGGGCGGCCCCCAGCAGGCCGTAGACGATGGCGGGGACGCCGGCCAGGTTGCGGATGACGACCTCGACGGCCCGGGTGAAGGCGTTGTCGGTGGCGTACTCCTCCAGGTACAGCGCCGTGGCCACGCCGAGCGGGAACGCCACCACGATGATGATGGCGCCCATCTGGATGGTGCCCATCAGCGCCTGGTAGACGCCGGCGATCTCCGCCCGCGACGACGTGTAGCGGGAGACGAAGTCGCCGACCCCGCGGTCGGAGATGTAGGGCACACCGATGCTGGTGACGTTCCAGAGCAGGGCGACCAGCGTGGCCAGCACCAGCGCCAGCGAGGCGAGCAGGAGGTAGTGGAACGCGGTGCCCGAGATGTCGGCCTTCTCGCCCCGGAGGCGGGCCTCGACGACGTCGCGGGTGAGGTCGGTGGGGATGGTCGTCATGGCAGCGGCCTCAGTAGGTGATCCGGACCTTGCGCACGAACCGGCTGGCGACCATGTTCAGCGACAGGGTGATGAGGAACAGGAGCAGGCCGAGGAAGAACACCGACTCGTAGGCGGCGCCACCCGCCTGCTGGTCGCTGCCGGTGAGCACGCCGGTCATGGCCGAGGTGATGGTGATGCCGGGGTCGAGCGGGCTGTCGGCCACCGTCGGCGTGCCCCCGCCGGCCAGGAAGACCACCATCGTCTCGCCCACGGCCCGGGAGACCGTGAGGATGATGCCGGCGACCAGGCCGGAGATGGCGGCCGGCACGACGACGCGCACGACGGTCGTGATCTTCTTGGCCCCGATGCCGTAGCTGGCCTCCCGCAGGGCCGAGGGCACGGCCCGCAGGGCGTCCTCGGACACCGAGGTCATCAGCGGGATGCAGAGCAGGCCGACACCGAGCCCGGCGACCAGCAGGTTGAAGCGGGGGCTGCCGCTGAAGATCCGCTGCGTGATCTCGGGGGCGATGAAGCGGAAGGCGAAGTAGCCGACGACCACCGACGGGATGCTGGCCAGCACCTCGATGATCGGCTTGAGGATGCGGCGCACCCGGGGGCTGGCGTACTCGGAGAGGTAGACGGCCGCGCCCAGCCCCACCGGCGCCGCCACCAGGGTGGCCACCAGGGTCACCCACAGCGTCCCGGTGAGCGGGGCCATGATGCCGTAGCTGTCGCTGCGGGGCCGCCACACGTTGCCGGACAGCTTCGACAGGTCGACGTCGCGGAGGAAGGCGACCGCGTCCCGTGACAGCGACAGGACGATCATGATGCTGATCAGGATGGCGAGGAGGCCGGCCGCACCGAGCGCCCGGCCCACGAGGGCGTCGCGGGCCGTGCGACCGTCCCGGCGGGACAGCTCGGCGAGGGTGACGGGGGCGGGGGTGCTCATCGGTGGCGGGTGCTCTCGGGGATGAGGGAGGGTCGGCGCGCAACCTACGGAGCGCAGGTGGCGGCGGAGGTCGAGGCGGGTGAACGGAGGGTGAACGGAGCGGCAACGTTGGGGGCAGGGGCCCGAGACGGGAGAGGCCCCGGCGCGCTCGGCGCCGGGGCCTCGTCCCTGGTCAGCGGGTTGGCCCGGGGGCCGGCCCGGTCACTCGCCGGCGGCGCTCCCGACCACGCGGTCGGCCCAGCGGGCCTGGGTGTCGGCGTCGTCGGCCAGCGGGATGTAGTCGGCTCCCTCGACGAAGCCGGTCAGGCCTTCGAGGTAGAAGTCGACGTAGGCGGCGACAGCCGGGTTCTCCTCGGCCTTGGTCGTGTTGACGTAGATGTAGAGGCTCCGGCTGATCGGGTAGGTGCCGTCCTGGATCGTCTCGTGCGACGGCTCGACGCAGTCGCCGTCGGGCTCGGCCGCGATCGGCATCTTCTTCACGCCGTCGGCCTGGTCGGCGAAGGCGAAGCCGACCCAGCCCAGACCGCCGGGCTCGCCGCCCACGCCCTCGATGATGGCGTTGTCGTCGCTCTGGGCGGCGTAGTCGCTGCGGGTCGTCGCCGCCTCGTCCTCGGTGATGTCACCGGACTCGACGCGGGGCTCGGCCGCGACCTCGAGGGCGATCTCGATGAAGCTGTCGTAGGTGCCCGACTCCTCGCCCGGCGCGGTGATCACCAGGTTCTCGTCGGGGAACTCGGTGCTCGACCCCAGGGCCGAGGCCACCTCGGTGGCGTCGCTCCAGGTGTCGATGCCCTCGGCCTCGGGGCCGATCAGGGCGTAGAGGTCGGCGAAGCTCAGGCACTCGAGGGGGTTGTCGGGGGCGGTGATGACGCTGATGCCGTCGATCCCGACCTCGAGCTCGACGAACTCGATGCCGGCGTCGGCGCAGGCCTGGGCCTCCTCGTCCTTGATCGGGCGGGAGGCGTCGGAGACGTCGGTCTCGCCCGAGCAGAACAGCTCGAAGCCGTCGCCGGTGCCCGGACCGTCGACGGTGATGTCGACGTTGCTGTTCTGGGCCTTGAAGGCCTCGGCCACGGCGGTCGAGATGGGCTCGACCGTCGACGAGCCGGAGACGTTCACCGAGCCGCTCACCTCGGTGTCGGCCTGGGCGTCGGTGTCGGCGGCCTCATCGGAGTTGTCGTTGCCACACGCCGCAGCGGTGAGCAGGAGGGCGGCGGCGAACGTGGCCACGCCGGCCCGGCGGAGTCGGGAATGCATCTTCAGGTTCTCTCCTCGGAGATGTGCAGTGACGACGCGCAAGGTACGGAGGAGAGGTGGACGGCCCCGGTGGCCCGGGTGACGTCCGGGTGAACGACCGACCAACGTTCACCCCCGGCCGGGACCGGTCGTCGGCCCCGACAACGGCGAACTGGGGACGGTCCCGGTTGCCGCGGCAACCGGGACCGTCCCCAGTTCGAGGGACCGGACGAGGGAGGCCGCTCAGGGGAAGCGGCGGCCCGCCCGGTTGAAGTACTCGGCGCTGTTGGCCAGGTTCACGGCCAGGGCGAGGTCACCGCTGGTCACGACCCGCCCGGCCCAGAAGGTCAGGCCGTCCGAGTCGGGGGCCCGGCCCAGCAGGTCCCGGTAGAGCAGCCGCACCCGGGTGCGGGCCGACTCGTTCGACTGGAAGAACGGGCGGGAGACGTAGCCCCGGCCCCGGGACTCGGCCACGCCGACCCAGTACTGGAGGCCTCCGGCGTCGGGCTGGCGGAGCAGGACCTTGGCGTAGAGGTCCCGGACCCAGGTCGTGGTGTTGCCGCCACCGATGCCGTTGAAGTACTCGGGCGAGGAGTAGAAGTCGGCGGCGACCTGGGCCACCGTCCGACGCCCGCTCTTGATCTGCTGGGTCCAGAAGGCCACGCCGCTGGCGTCGCCGTTGCGGCCGAGGGTGTCCCGGTAGAACCGGTTGACGACCGCACCGACGTAGGTGTCCGAGGTCGAGAGCGTCCGGAGGAACGCGGCCCGGCTCGACGACCCGCCCGTCGCCAGGGCGGTGAGGGCGCTCGACAGCTCGGCCGGGGTCGGGTCCCGGTCGATGAAGTCGTTGTAGGCGGCGATCACGAACGACTCGTTGGCCGGACGGGGCGTGGTGGAGTCGAGCAGGGCGACCACCCGGTCGTTGCCGGCGTCGGCCACGTAGATGCTGCCGTCGGCGGCGACCGCCACGCCGGCCGGCTCGTCCAGCCCGCTGAAGGGCACGACCGCCTGGCTGCCACCGGCGGCCGGGAGCTCCAGCACCCGGTCGTTGCCGGCGTCGGCCACGAAGACGTCACCGTCGGCGGCGACGGCGATGCCGTCGGGCGAGTCCAGCCCGGTGAAGCCGAGCGTGGTCTGGGTGCCACCGGTGGTCCGCTTCACGACGGCGTCGGCGTCGAGGTCGGCGACGTACACCGTCCCGGCCGCGTCCACCGCCACCCCGTAGGGGCTCTGGAGGCCGGTGAAGGCGACGTCGGACTGCGCGCCACCGGTGGTGAGCCGGGTGATGCGGCCGTTGCCGGAGTCCGCCACGTACACGGTGCCGGCGCTGTCGACGGCCACGCCGGTCGGGAACGAGAGGCCGGTGAAGGCCAGACGGGTCGCGGCGCCACCACCGGCGGGGACCTTGACCACCTCGCCCTCGCTGGCATCGGTGACGTAGGTCGCCCCGTCGCGGCCGAGGGCCACACCGAACGGGCTGCCGAGCTCGCCGGTGGCCAGGATGGCCTCGGCGCTGGCGGTCCTGCGGACCACCCGGGCGACGGTCGTCGCCTGGTCCGGGAAGCTGGTGGCGGTGACCGCCCCGTCGGCGGCGACGGCGACGCCGTAGGGCGCCGTCAACCCGGTGAACCCGATGACCGTCTGCGGCCCCAGGTCCGACGCCGTCGGCGCCTCGGTCGCCGGCGCCGCGAGGGCGCCGCCTCCGGCGAGCGCCACCGGCGCTGCGATGGCGACGGCCAAGGCCAGCCGTCGAGCTCTCTTCATGACCATGTGTCCTCCAACTCGATCTGTGTGCCGCCGGAACGTACGGAAGCCATGCGGCCGCAAGGCGAACGGCACGTGGCCGGTCACCCTCGGCTCGCGCAACAGTTGGCCCCCACCGGTCAGGCCTGGCGCGCCCGGCGACGGCGGAGGCCGCCGACCACCACGAGCGGGGTGACGAGGGCGCCCACCAGCCCGAGGGCCGCGGCCGGGGACAGGCCGATCGGCCCGGCCCCGTGGTACGCCGTCGGCTCGGCCGGGCGGGAGAGGCCCGACCCGCCACCGACGGCCTGCTGCTCCCCTCCGGCCCGCCCGGCCCCGCCGCCGAGCCCGGCGGTGGTGTCGGGGCCGGCACCGGCAGCACTGCCGCCGGTGCCGCCGCCATCGGCCTGGTCGCCGGCACCGGTCCCGCCGTCAGCTCCACCGGCGTCGCCCCCGGCGTCGTCGCCGCCGGCCTCGGGGCCAGGGCCGTCCGGGCCGGCGCCGCCCTCGGGGTCGTTCTCGCCACCCGACGACCCGCCCGGGTTGGCCGGGTCGCAGCCGGCGGCCCCGCAGACACCGCCCGGCAACTGCTCGAAGGGGTCCGGCGGGCTGCCGGAGCCGGCCCCGAGGCTGCCCCGGAAGCGGGGGTTGGCGCAGGTGCCGGCGCTCAACCGCTCGGCCGGCTCGCCGGTGAGCCGGGCCACCGCGTTGGCCATCTCCTGGGACAGGTTCGGGGGCAGTGGCGAGTACCCGATCCGGGCCATGTTCACCTGGCCCTCGCAGGCGATGTAGCGGAGCCAGGCCGCCAGGGTGTCGGTCACGCCCTGGTCGGGGTACGGCCCCTTGCAGCTCGACCGGTCGCCGGTGCGGCACTGGGTCACGATGTAGGAGTAGGCCGAGATCGGGTAGGCCTTGGGGTTGCCCGAGGCGTACACGCCCGACAGCTCCTGGCTGAGGTCGGGGCGCAGGCTGGCCGACTCCAGGGCGGCCGAGATGTTCTCGGCGTAGGGCAGCACCCACTTGCCCGACCGGTTCTGGATCCAGGCGCTGGGCACGTTGTAGGTCTTGGCGTAGCCGAACTCGTCGTAGCCGATCGACCAGGCCCCCGAGTTGCCGGCGATGAACTGGGCGATCTGGTCGGACCCACCGAGGCCCTGGCTCTTGGGGGCGAAGCCGACCGGCGGCTCGAGGATGCGCACGTCGGGGTTCACCTGGTGGCGGCTGGCCCACCGGGCGAAGACGTCGGGGGCGGCGTGCTTGACGAAGTCGTAGAAGAGGGCCGTGGTGCCGGACTGGCCCGACCGGTAGACGACGTTGATCGGCTCGTCCGGGAAGCTGAAGCCGGCGTTCTCGGCGCTGATCGTCGGGTCCGACCACCGGGTGATGTCGCCCATGAAGATGCGGGCGACGGTGCGCTGGCTCAGGTGGAGGTAGTCGACCTTGTTCCCGGCCCGGTCGCGCAGGTTGTACATCATGGCGATGGCACCGGCGACGTCGGGGACGTACTGGTAGCCGCGGGGCACCGACGTCTGGCCGAAGGAGCTGAACTCGGCCTCGGTGCCGGCGAAGTTGATCTGCGAGCCGGCGAAGCGCTGGAGGCCGTCGGGCGAGCCGGTCGGCGTGTAGTTGACCCGGAGGCCCCGGGCCGTGCCGTCGGTGACCCACTGCTGCATGGCGAGGGCGACGTAGGTCGACCCGGCCCCGTTCACGAGTGTGCTCCCCTGGGCCTCCGCCGGGGCGGGCCCCACCACGACGAGGCCGGCCAGCAGGGCCAGGGCGAGGAGGGCGCCGCCGATCGCTTTCACCCGAACCGCCCGGAGACGTAGTCGAGCGTGCGGGGGTCGCTCGGGTTGTCGAACATCACGTCGGTCGGGCCCTGCTCGACGATGTGGCCGGGGCGGCCCTCGGCGGCCAGGAAGAAGGCGCAGCGGTCCGACACCCGCTGGGCCTGCTGCATGTTGTGGGTGACGATCACGATGGTGACCTCGTGGCCGATCTCGGCGATGGTCTCCTCGCTCCGTCGGGTGCTGGTGGGGTCGAGGGCCGAGCACGGCTCGTCCATCAACAGGACGTTGGGGCCCACCGCCAGCGACCGGGCGATGCACAACCGCTGCTGCTGGCCGCCCGACAGCGCCCCGCCGGGGTCGCCGAGCCGGTCCCGGACCTCCCGCCACAACCCGGCCCGGGTGAGGCTCTGCTCGACCAGGTCGTGGGGCGAGTCGGTGCGGATGCGGGCCAGCTTCAGCCCGGAGAGGACGTTGTCCCGGATGCTCATGGCCGGGAACGGGTTGGGCTTCTGGAACACCATCCCGATCCGCTTGCGGACCTCCTGGGCGCGGGTGCCGGGGGCGTAGATGTCGACCCCGCCGAGCCGCACCTCGCCGGCGAGGGTGGCCGACGGGACCAGCTCGTGCATCCGGTTGAGCAGCCGCAGGAAGGTCGACTTGCCACACCCCGACGGGCCGATCAGGGCCGTGACCTCGCGGGCCTCCATGGTGAGCGACACCCGGTCGAGCACCAGGTTGTCGCCGAACCAGGCGCAGGCATCGACCGCTTCGAGCACCTCGGCGCCGGGCGGCGGGGCCCCCCGCAGCACGGCGCGGGCCGGGGCATCCTCGACAGTGGTCTCGACGGCGGTCACAGGGCCTCCTGCGGGGTGGGGGAGTGGGCGCGGCGGAGCAGGCGCCGTCGTCGCCGAGCGGAGCGGTCGCGCCCGACGAAGCGGGCGATGGCGAACAGGGCGAGCACGACGATCAGCAGCACCAGGGCGCCGGTGAAGCCCCGTTCGATGGCCGCCGTCGAGGGCTTCTGGACGTTGCGGAACACGAACAGCGGCAGGCTCTCCTGCGGGTTCGACACCGGGTTGGCGTTCATCAGGTCGAGCCCGAACGAGGTGAACAGCAGCGGCGCCGTCTCGCCCACGGCCCGGGCGATGCCGAGGACGACCGACGTGGTGACGCCAGTGCGGGCGGTGGGCAGGACGACCGACCAGACCATCCGGGCCCGGGACGACCCGAGGGCCAGGGCCGCCTCGCGGAGCCCGCTCGGCACCAGCCGCAGCACGACGTCGACGGTGCGGGTGATCGTCGGCAGCATGGTGATCGACAGCGCCAGGGCCGCCATCAGGCCGTTGTTGCCGAACAGCCCACCCTCGGTGCCGAACGGGATGATCAGGATAGCGTAGACGAACAGGCCGGCGATGATCGACGGCAGCCCGCTCATGGCGTCGACCAGGACCCGCACCGGCCGCCGGAACCGGCTCCGGGTCTCGTTGAGGAAGACGGCGGTCAGCAGCCCGAGGGGCAGGGTGAGGGCCAGGGCCATCGTCACCTGCTGGAGCGAGCCGACCACGGCGTGGGAGCCGCCGCCGGCGGTGGCCGGCTGGGTCGGCGAGACCCCGGCCTGGTCGTGGGTGAAGAACCCGAACCGCAGGGCCGGGACGCCCTTGACCACCACGTAGCCGATCAGCCAGACGAAGGGCACGACCATGGCGACGGTCGCGGTCCCGATGATCGTCGCCGCCACCTTGTCGGTGGCCGCGACCGGGCCGTCCTGCTCCCGGGTGGTGAGGTAGAGGAACCCGAGGAAGGCGGCGTACCAGGCCAGCCCGAAGGCCAGCCACCCCATGCCGCTGGTCAGCCGGGCGGCCACCAGCCACACCACCAGGAAGCTGTTGACGACGCACCCCAGGGCGACGAGGCGCTCGGTCGGGGTCCAGCCGGTGACCCGTCGACGGCGGGGCCGGGGCCGCTCCGGGAGGTCGTCGGCCACCAGCGTCCGGCGGGGCTCGACGGTGTCCTTGGCGAGGGTGCTCATGCGTCCACCCCGGCGCCGGAGCGGCTGCGGGCGATCACCGTCGAGGCCAGCAGATTGGTCACGAGCGTGAGGACGAACAGCACCAGGCCGGCGGCCATCAGCCCGCTGACGGTGACCTCGTCGGACCCGGCCCGTTGGGCGACGAAGCCCGAGATCGTGCCGCCGCCGTTCTCGAGGATGCGGACCGACAGCTTGGGCACCTGCGGCAGCAGGAGGGTCACGGCGATGGTCTCGCCCAGCGCCCGGCCCAGGCCGAGCATGGCGCCGCCGACGATCCCGCCCCGCCCGAACGGCAGCACCACCCGCCGGACCATGCCCCATCGCGAGCCGCCGAGGGCCAGGGCGGCCTCCTTCTCCCCCGGTGGGGCCTGGGCGAAGACCTCCCGGGTGATCGACGTGATGATCGGCATCACCATCAGCGACACCACGACCCCGGCGATGAAGAAGGTCCCCGTCAACGAGGCGTCCTCGGCGGTGCGGAACGGCGGGAACCAGGAGACGTTCTCGGTCAGCCAGCGCGACAACGGGACGATCTGGGCGCCCAGGAAGCCGGCCCCCCAGATGCCGTAGAGCAGGCTCGGCACCGCGGCGAGCAGGTCGACGAAGCTAGTCAGCAGGGCCCGGAGCCGCGGCGGGGCGTAGGTGGTGATGAAGAGGGCCGTCATGGTGCCGACCGGCACCGCGATGCACACCGCGATCGTCGCCACGATCACCGTCCCGACCAACAGGCCGAGCACGCCGAGCCGGGGCGGTCGCACGTCGGTCCGCCACTCGACCCGGGTGAAGAACGACAGGCCCTGGGAGTCGAAGGTCCGGGTGGCCCGCAGCACCAGGAAGGTGCCGATCAGCACGAGGATGACGAACACGACCAGGCCCGCGCCCGACGTCGCCGCCGAGAACGCCCGGTCGGCCCGGGTCGGCGGGTCGTCGACCGTCCGAGGGCCCGGTGCGGCCCCGCCGTACGGAAGGTGCCTGGCACCTTCCGTACGGACAGGAGCGCTGGTCGTCACCCGATCGAGCAGGTGATGCCGTTGGCGTTGGGCGCCAGCGGCGTGAACCCGAAGGTCTGGAGCACGGTGGCCATCTCGCCGTTGCACAGCGGGCTGCGGACGCCCGAGGTGGGGTTGGCGGTGTCGTAGCCGACGGCCCGGAGCGCCTCGGCATAGCCCAGCGAGTTGGTGTGCAGGACGTTGTAGACGGTGCGGACACCGGGGAAGTTGCCGCCGCTGATCACCGTGGCGTTGGGCCGGTACTTGCCGAAGGTCGGGCCGGCCACCGGGTGGAGGGCGGAGCCCGACACGGTGATGGCCCGGATGGTGGCGGTCGACCGGTGGTTGGGGCTGGCCCCGTTGGCCTGGGCGATCCACGACCCGGCCGAGTAGGGGACGATGGCGCCGGGCCGGTCGGCCACGGTGACGACGTCACCCTTGTTCTCCTCGACCAGCTTCACCGCCGGGCACGAGGCGCTCGACACCGTCGTCGGGTCGGCCCCGTCGAGGATGTTCGAGATGAAGAACGAGCGGGTGCCCGATCCGGCCTGCGGCAGGTAGCGCTGGATCGGGCCGGCGGTCCCGCCGACCTGGTTCCAGTTGGTGTAGCTGCAGTCGTAGATGCCCTTGATCTGGGTCTTGCTGAGCGACACCGGTGCCCGGCCGCCGTTGAAGGCGGCCCAGCTCACGGCGTCCTGGGCGAACCCGAAGTAGCGGAACTCGGCCGGGTCGCTGGCGCTGGGGCCGCTCGACGAGCGGGCGATGTCGATGCAGCCGTTGGCCAGGTTGGTCGGCTCACGCAGGGCGTTGCGGCCGGCGCCCGAGCCATTGGGGGCGGTGTAGGTCGTCGGCGGGTTGCCGGACAGGACGTAGGTCCGTGACTCACAGCCGTTGTCGGCGGGGACGACGTAGGGCGAGGCGGGGAAGGCCGGGATGTTGGCCACGCCGACGGCGTTGGTGTTGGCCGCGCTCGACCCGAACCGGCCGAGGACGGCCTCCATCACCGCCTCGGTGGTGTCCGAGCCGCCGGCGGCGAGGACGTGGGCCGGGTCGGCGGCCGGAGCCGGCGACGACGCGACCAGCGCCACGGGTGTGGCGACGGACACGGCGGCCAGGGCGGCCGCCAGGAACCTGGAGCGAAGTCTCATCGTGGTGTGGTCTCCCCTTCGGAGTGCAGGTGTGGGCCGGCTCGCCGGCGGGCGGCATCCTGCGCCCCCGAGGTGACGCCCAAGGTCCACGCACGTGGCCGGGAGCGGTCCGCTGGGCGACGAGATGGGTTTCGGGGGCGATCGCGCCCGGAGGTCGGGGATGTGTCGCCGCGTGGTCACCCGGAGGCCGCCGACCGTCCACCTGGACCGGTGATCATGACGCCGCCCCGACCCACCCCCTCTCCCGGAGCCGTCCATGTCGCCGGTCCTCCCCGCCTCGCGCCGCGGCCTCGTCCGCCGGTGGGTGGCGCTCGTCGCCCTCTCGCTGCTCGCCGGTGCGGTCACCACCATGACCCTGCCCGTGCTGGCCCCGGCGGGGGCCGACACCCCGCTCGGCTACCAGGTGTCGGTGTCGCCCGCCGGCCCGTACGCCGACGGGCAGGCGGTGACGGTCCGCATCGAGGGGCCGCCCGGGCTCCGGGTCACCAACAGCGGCTTCTGCCACCCGGACATGCCGGCCGCGACCTCGCAGCGGGACCTGACGGAGTGGTGCACGGCGATCGTCGGCAACGGGGTCACCGGCGGCATCGAGCCCGCCGACCCGAACGGCGTGGTGACGCTGACGGTGCGCGCCGGTGTCGGCGCGGCCGAGAAGGAGTCCCCCGCCCTCGGGACGAGCCATCGCTGGCGCTGCGACGCCACCTCGCCGTGCCGGCTGGCACTGCAGGTCACCCCGGAGGTCGGCAACGCCGTGTTCGACACCTCGGTCGTCCTCACCTACCGGGAGGACGACGCCGCCGCCCGCTGCGGCGGGGCCGCCCCCGACCAGTTCGCCACCGCCGCCCCCGACCGGCTGACCGAGGCCTGGGTGGCGTGGACCGTCGGCCAGTGCTCCGGTCAGGGCACGGCGACGACCTCCTCGTTCACCAACGACGGCGGGTCGCTCGGCCAGTTCGCCAGCGGCTCGGTCGACCTCGCCTACGCCGGCGTCCCCGCCGGCACCGACGGGTTCGGCGAGGCTCCCCGCCCTGCGGTCCACACGCCGGTCGGCCTCAACGCGACCGTCCTGGCCGTGGCCGGGTTCCGGCCCACGGCGTCGTCGGTGCCGGGGGTGCCGCTGTGGCGGCCGATCGACGACGTCCGGATGTCGACCGCCGAGCTCAACGCCCTCCTCAGCGGGCGGCTGACCCTCGACGAGGCGCTCCAGGACTCGCTCAAGGCCCGCAACCCGCAGCTCGCGGCCCAGGGCACGCGCCTCGGCTTCGCCCTGCCCAACGCCCTGGCCGGTCCCCAGGCCACCACCGGCCACATGACCCGCCTGCTCGACGCCCGGATGGGGGCGGCGTGGGCCTACCCGGACCTGCCGTCGAAGTACGACGACCACGCTGGCGAACGGCTCGGCCCCTTCGCCGACTACAACGGCGTGTTCAACAGCCTGGCGATGGTCAACCTGGCGACGGGCAAGCCCCAGCTGGTCGGTGACATCTACAAGAAGTTGGCCGAGAAGCCCCAGGCCGTCAGCCTGGTCCACTTCTACCTGACCGACCTGGCCACGGCCCGCCAGCTCGGCATCACCCCGGTGGCGCTCCAGGACGCGTCGGGCGCCTACGTCCTGCCGACGCCGGAGACCCTCGCCGCCGCGGTGCCGGCGATGGAGGCGGCCGAGGACGGCACCCTGGCCCTCGACCCGACCACGGTCCGGGGCGGCTACCCCCTGACGTTCGTCGAGTACGCGGTGAGCCCGACCGACGCGATCGTCGACGAGGACTGCCAGCCCCGGGAGGCGGCGACGACCGCCCTCCGGGACTGGGTCGGCTACCTCGTCGGCGACGGGCAGCGGGACCTGGACGCGGCCGGGCTGGTCGCCCTGCCGGCGAGCCTGCGCGCCACCGCCGCGGCGTCGGTGGCGCGCATCGCCACCGCTGCGGTGAGCACCGGGCCGTGCGCCCCTCCCGCTCCGCCGGAGGAGGAGGGGGAGGTCCCGGCGCCGCCGGCCGGTCCGGCCGCACCACCGGCCGGCGACCTGCCCCTCGGCTCGCTCCCCGGCTCCGGCGGCGACCTGCCCACCGGCACCGGGCCGGACGCGGGCCCGGGTGGCGATGTCCCGACGGCCACCGGCCCCGGGGCCACGGGCACCGACGGCGGGGCCGACCCGACCGACGGCCGGGCCGACGACGCCGACGAGGAGTCGGTCACCGAGGCCCAGGCGATCGCGGCCCGGACCGAGATCCCCCGTCTGCGAGGACCGCTGGGGGCCGGGGCGCTGGTCGCCACCGTGACCCTCGTCGGGCTCGTCGCCCTGACCTCGGCCACGGGGTGGCTGTCGGGCGGGCGGCGCCGGGGGGCGACGACGCCGTGACCGTCCTCGACGTCCCGTCGGTCGACGGCGGGGCGACGTCCGCTCCCCCGGACCCCGCCCCCGCCCCGACCTCGACCTCGACCGAGCCCGGCGACGAGCGGAGCGGGCCGTCGCCCCGGGCGGTCGCCGTCACCGTCGTGGCCTGGACGGTGCTCCTGCTCGTGGCGACCGCAGCCGTGCTGTACCCCCTCGGCCCGGTGTTCCACCAGCGGGAGCAGGACGAGCTCCTGGCCCGCTTCCGGGTCGAGGTCCAGCAGGCGGCCGACGCCACCGAGGGCCTGGCGGGCCTGCTGGACGCCGAGGAGCCGACAGCACCGGAGGTCGGCGACGCCACCGCCATCCTCGACCTCGGCCCGCTCCGGGCCCGGCAGGTCGTGGTCGAAGGGGTCGGCCCCGACCAGACCCGCCAGGGCCCGGGCCACGTCCCCGGCACGGCCGGGCTGGGCCAGCCCGGCAACAGCGTCGTCGTCGGCCGGCGGTCGGGCTGGGGCGGGCCGTTCGACCGGCTGGGCGACCTGCGCCGGGGCGATCAGGTCGTGGCGACGACGGTGCAGGGCCAGACGGTGTACGTCGTCCGCTCGGTCGAGGAGCGGACGCTCGACCCCGAGGCCCTCTACGGCCCGACCGACGACGACCGCCTCACCCTGGTCACCAGCGCCAGCCGGGCGCCGTGGGCCCGGGACCGAGCCATCGTCGTCGAGGCCTTCGTCGAGGGCCGACCCTTCGCCCCGACGCCTCAAGGGGGCCGGACGGCGACCGCCGACGGGCGCCGCGGCGACCAGAACGGGCTCGCCCCCCTGGTCCTGTTCGGGCTGGGCTACGCCGCGGCCGCCGTCGCCGCCGCGGTGCTGTACCGCCGCTGGCGACCGCTCACCGCCTACCTGCTCACCACGCCCGCCCTGGTCGTGTTGTCGATCCTCGTCGGCGAGGCCCTGATCGGGCTGCTGCCGGCGTGGGCGTGAGGTCGGCCGTGGCCCCCGAGACCCTGGACCTCCTCACCGACCTCCTGGTCGACCTCAGGGACGACGAGGCCGCCCGCCTCGACGCCGCCCTCGCCCCGTTCGCCCCGGTCGACCAGCAGCTCGCCGGCCTGCAACGGGAGCTGGGCCGGTCCCGGCTCCCCCGCCTCGTCCCTCGGCGCGGCCGCCGGCCCTAGCCGATCAGTCGTCGTCGGCGTCGTGCTCGACGACGGCGCCGGTGGTGGCGTCGACCTGGACGTCGTGCTCGACGCCGCCCGACAGGACCTCGACGTCCCACACCAACAGGCCGTCCTCCCACTCCAGGTGGGACCGCCGCACCTCGCCGGGAGCGGCCTCCACCGCCGTCGCCTCGGCCTCGGCCTGGGTGACGGTGGCCTCCTCGGCGTTGACGGGACGGTCGTCGTCGTGCTCATCGTCGTCGTCGGTGTCGCGGCCGACCACGGTGCCGTCGTCGGCCACGTCGACCTCGTGACGGCGACCGTCGGCGCCCTCGACGTCGACGCTCCAGACGGCCTGCCCGGCCTCGTCGTCGGCCTCGATGCCCACGACGGTGCCGGGCACCTCCTCGACCGCGGCGGCCTCGGCCTCGGCCCGGTCGAGGTTCGGGGTCGGGTCGTCGAAGCCACCGGTGACGGCCGCGGTGACGCCGGCGGCCCCGGCCAGGACGCCGACCGCGGCGGCGGCTCCGATCAGCAGGCGGTTGATGCGGCTGGTGGACATGGTGATCTCTCCTCGGGTGGGGGTCTGACGCCACCATCCACGACCGACGCTGAAGCGGGGCTGAAGGCCGCGAGAGAGGGCCCTCGGCGAGCCGGTCAGGGGGCCGCGGGGAGCTCGACGGTGAACCGGGCACCACCGTCGGGCCCGGTGTCGACACCGACGGTGCCGCCGTGGGCCCGGACCACCTCGGCCACGATGGCCAGGCCCAGGCCGTACCCGCCGGTGGCCCGGGTGCGGGAGTCGTCGAGCCGGGTGAAGCGCTCGAAGACCCGCTCCCGGTCCGCGGCCGGCACG
>CAYQGF010000018.1:0-3762 GCA_964416885.1 uncultured Iamiaceae bacterium | reverse complement strand
ACCCGATCGAGGGCCGCCCGCAGGCCCGGCCCGTCGTCGGCCACCCACGCCCGGGCCCGGCCGTCGGTCGTCACCACGCCGAAGGCCACCCGACCGGTGGCATGACGGGCCGCGTTGTCGGCCAGGTTGCGGACCACCCGCGCCAGCTGCGCCGGGTCACCCACGACCTGGCCGGCCCCGACGGCCGAGGCATCGACGGCCACCGACCCGAGGCGGCGGAGGCGGGCGGCCTCGGCCAGGGCCAGGTCGTCGAGGTCGACCGGGCGGCGCCGGGCGGCCAGGGTCCCCTCGTCGGAGCGGGCCAGCAGGAGGAGGTCCTCGACCAGGGCCTGCATCCGCAGGTCCTCGGCCAGGAGCCGCCCGGCCAGGGCGTCGACGTCGACCACCGACGGGTCGGCCCGGGCCACCTCCAGCTCGTGGCGGATGGTGGCCAGCGGGCTGCGCAGCTCGTGGCTGGCGTCGGCCACGAAGCGACGGTTGCGGTCCCGGGCCGCCTCCAGCCGGGCCAGCATCTCGTTCATGGTCCCGGCCAACCGGGCCACCTCGTCCCGCCCGCCCGGGGCCGGGACCCGCCGCTCCAGCTCGGCGTCGGTGATCGCCGCCACCTCGCGGCGGATGGCCTCCACCGGGCGCAACGACCGGCCGGTGACCACCCAGGTCGTGCCGGCGACGAGCAGCACGAGGAGCGGCACGCCGACCGCCAGGCTCCCCAGCACCGCGGCCGTGCCCTCGGAGACGGTCTCGGCGTTGCGGGCCACGACCACCAGCCCGTCCTCGCCCGTGGGCAGGTCGACCTCCTCGGCCAGCACCCGGTACCGGTCGTCGCCCTGCCCGGCCACCGGCGTCGACCGCGGCCCCTCCTCGCCCGTCAGCAGGGGGCCGACCCCCTCCAGGTCCTCGCTGGCGGCCAGCACCCGGCCGTCCCCGGCCACGACCTGCACCAGCGTCTCGTCGTCGTCCCCGGCGACCAGGGTGACCGGGTCGCGCCCCTCCTCCAGGGCGGTGGCCACGTCCTCGGCCCGGAGCCGGGCCGCGCTGTCGACGCTGGCGGTCAGGTCCCGGTACAGCACCGCCACCACGGCGAGGCCGGCCACCACCAGGGCCAGGCCCACGACCGCGGTGGCGGCCAGGGTCGTGCGGGCCCGGATCGACAGCCGACGCCGCGGCCCGCCGGGCACCGGGCGCTCAGCCGCCATCGGCCCGCAACCGGTAGCCGGCGCCCCGGACGGTCTCGATGGCCGTCCGCCCGAAGGGGATGTCGACCTTCTTGCGCAGGTAGCGGACGTAGACCTCGACGATGTTGGGGTCGCCCTCGAAGTCGTCGTCCCACACGTGGTCGAGGATGTCGCGCTTGGACACCACGTGGCCGGCGTGGCGGACCAGGTGCTCGAGCACCGCCATCTCCCGGGCCGTCAGGTCGACCTCGACGTCACCCCGCCAGCACCGCCGGGCGCCGGGGTCGAGGCGCAGGTCGCCGGCCTCCAACACGGCGGGTCGGGCCGGGGCGCCCCGACGCAGCAGCGCCCGCAGCCGGGCCACCAGCACCAGGTGGGAGAACGGCTTGGTCAGGTAGTCGTCGGCGCCGGTGTCGAGGGCCTCGGTCTCGTCCAGCTCGCCGTCCTTGGCGGTGAGGACGAGGATCGGCGTCCACACCTCGGCCTCCCGCAGCCGCCGGCACACCTCGAACCCGTTGACCTCGGGGAGCATGAGGTCGAGGACGATGGCGTCGTAGGCGACCTCCTGGGCCCGCCACAGCCCGTCGGTACCGGTCAGGGCGACGTCCACGGCGAAGCCGTCGGCCTCCAGCCCGCGGCGCAGCGAGGCGGCGAGGGCCTCCTCGTCCTCCACGACCAGCACACGCACCCGCCCACGATGCCAGCCCCGACCTGAAACCGGGCTGAACCGGCCCGCTGGCCCGCCGGTCGGGCCGTGGGCCCTCCGGCGTCGATCCCGCTCGACCTTCGGACCGGCTGGGCCCGCCGAGCGTTCTCGGGACGGGCGCTACGTTCGCGGTCGCACCATGACGGATCGGGTCGACAGCGACGCTCCACTGCCGCTCAGCGGGGGGCCGACGATCGGACGGGAGGCCGAGGTCGACCGGACGGCGACGGCGGTCCTGCGGGGCCGGAGCCGGCTGGTCACGCTCACCGGGCCGGGCGGCGTGGGGAAGTCACGGCTGGCGGTCGAGGTGGCCCGGCGGGTCGCGGACCGGCTGGCCGACGGGGTCGTGTTCGTGCCCCTCGCCGGCGTCGGCGACCCCGCCGCGGTGCCCGTCGTGGCGGCCGGGGCGCTCCAGGTGGGCGGCTCCTCCGACGAGCCACCCCTCACCGCCCTCGGCCGGGCCGTGGGCGACCGGGAGCTGCTCGTCGTGTTCGACAACTTCGAGCACGTCCTCGCCGCGGCGCCGGTGGTGGCCACGCTCCTCGGGGCCTGCCCCCGGGTGCGCGTCCTGGTCACCAGCCAACGGCCGCTCGGGATCGAGGGCGAACGGTGCATCGAGGTCGGGCCCCTGGCCGTGCCACCGCCCGTGACCGGGCCCGTCACCGACGACGAGGTCGAGCGCCTGGGCCAGGTCGCGGCGGTGGCCCTGTTCCTCGCCCGGGCCGCGACCGACGGGCCGGCCCGGCTGACCGCCGACACCGCCGCCCTCGTCGCCGCCGCCTGCCGCCGGCTGGGCGGGTCGCCGCTGGCGATCGAGCTGGCCGCGCCCCGCACCCGCGTGGTGTCGCTCGCCGAGCTCGTCGACCGGCTCGGGGAGGACCCGCTCTCGGTCCTGGCCACCGGCACCCCGGGCGGCGACGACCGCCACCGCAGCCTGCGGGCCACGATCGGGTGGGCCCACGACCTGCTCTCCCGGCGCGACCAGGAGGTCCTGGCCCAGGTCTCGGTGTTCGAGCACGGGTTCTCCTTCGCCGCCGCGGCCCAGGTCGTCGCCGCTCCGCCGACCGACGTGCTCGACGCCCTCGACGCCCTGGTCGACGCCCACCTGGTGGTCTCCCGGCCGACGGTCGACGGGGCACCCCGCCTGACGATGCCGATGACGGTGCGCGACGTCGCCCGCGAACGGCTCCGCGCCCGCGGCCGGTACGAGGAGGTCCACGCCCGGCTGGTGCGCCACGTCCTCAGCGAGGGCGAGACGACCGCGGCCCGGGCCGAGACGGCCGACGAGCAGGCCGCCCTCGATGCCGTCGAGGTCGAGCTCGACCAGGTCCGTGCCGTGCTGGCCCACCTCCGCGGCCCCGACCCGGCCTCGGCCCTCCGCCTGGCGACCGCCCTCGGCCCGTTCTGGCTCCACCGCGGCCACCTCGGCGAGGGCCGCTCGCACCTCGCTCCCGCACTCGACCCCGACGTGGTCGCCGGGCTCGACCCCGGCGTGGTGGCCCGGGCCCAGGCGTGGGAGGCCCGGCTGGCGGCCGACCAGGGCGTCGTGGGCCCCCACGAGGGGGCGGGGGCGATGCTGGCCCAGCTCGAACGGGGCCTGGCCTGGGCCCGGGCCGCCGGCACGGTCGACGACCAGCTCCGCCACCTCGACTTCCTCAGCCACGTCCTCGTCCTGCACCACGACGACGTCGGCCCCGCCGCTGCCATCACCGACCAGGGCATCGACCTGGCCCGGCGCCATGGCGCCCTCTGGTGGCTGGCCCAGCTGGTGCAGCGCGCCGCGGTGATCGCCCGGCTGCGCGGCGACCTCGACGAGGCCGCCCCTCTCGCCGCCGAGGCCTGGACGCTGGCCCGCGAGCTCCGGGCCGACCGGCTGGTGCT
>CAYQGF010000017.1:0-23700 GCA_964416885.1 uncultured Iamiaceae bacterium | reverse complement strand
TGTTCAACAACCAGATCTACGGGCTGACCAAGGGCCAGTACTCGCCCACCAGCGAGCGGGGGAAGGTCACCAAGTCGACGCCGTTCGGCAGCCTCGACGCCCCGTTCAACCCGGTGAGCCTGGCCCTCGGGGCCGAGGCGACCTTCGTGGCCCGCACCCACGACATGGACCGGGCCCACATGATGGAGACGATCCGTCGGGCCCACGACCACAAGGGCTCGGCGCTGGTCGAGGTGTACCAGAACTGCAACGTCTTCAACGACGGCGCCTTCGGGGCCATCACCGGCCGGGCCAACCGGGAGTCCATGCTGATCCCGCTCCGCCACGGCGAGCCGATCCGCTTCGGTGCCGACCACGAGCGGGGCGTCGTGCTCGACGGCCAGGACGGTGCCCGCATCGTCGACGTGGCCGATGTCGGCGAGGAGACCCTCCTCGTCCACGACGAGGCCCGGCAGGACCCGAGCGTGTCGTTCATGTTGAGCCGGCTCGCCACCGGGCCCCACGAGCCCACCCCGATCGGGGTGTTCCGGGCCGTCGAGGCCCCCGACTACGCGGCCGAGACCGATCGGCAGATCGACGCGGCCCGGGCCAAGGGCCAGGGCGACCTGGCCGCCCTCCTCCGGAGCCGCCCCACCTGGGAGGTCTGACTCAGGAGCAGGCCCGGAAGACGATGCCGGTGCGGGGCTTGGGGTGGAAGAAGGTGGTCTTGGCCGGCATCCGGTGACCAGCGTGGGCGTTGGCCTCGATCTGGGCCACCGTCGCCGGGCGCAGGAGGATCCCGGCCCCGGCGGCCCCCTTGCGCACCGCGCCCTGCACCAGGTCGACCCCGTGCTGGAAGCGCACGGTGACCTCGGTGCCGTCGAGGGCGTGGGCGACCCGGGCGCTGTCGAGGTCGTCGACGGTGGCGAACGCGGCCGGGTCGGGAGCCAGCAGGCGGGCCGCGCCAGCGGCGTCGACCACCGCCACGGCGCCGTGCTCGTCCATCAGGTGGAGCACCGTGCCGTCGGCGACCCGCCCGGCCGGCACCGGGTCGGCCACGGGGGTGAACCCTCGGGCGACGAGGAGGGCCTCCAGCCCGGCCGCGTCCACCCCGTCGACCAGACGGTGGATCGGGCGCACGGTCAGCTCGTCGTCGGTCAGCTCGACGACCAGGCACATGAAGGCGTCGCTGGCCAGCTCGACGTCGGGGCCGGCCGCGGCGCGCCGCTCGTCCCGGTGGGTGAGCGAGGTCTCGTAGCGGTGGTGGCCGTCGGCCACGACGACCGGGGCCGAGCCGACCACCTCGGCGATGGCCGCCACCCGCTCGGGGTCGCGCACGACCCACACGGCGTGCCCCACCCCGGCGTCGTCGGTCCACTCGGCGTCGGCGGCGCCCGTGGGCTCGACCACCTCGGTGAGCCCCGAGGCCAGCGACAGCATCCACACCGGCGAGAGCTGGGCGCAGGTGGCCCGCATCAGGTCGAGCCGGTCGGTCTTGGCCTTCTTGGTGGTGTGCTCGTGGGGGAGGATCTGGCCCTCGTCGGGACGGGACAGCTCCAGGGCGCCGATCACGCCGAGGGTGCGGGCCGGGCGGCCCCGATCGTCGACGTAGGTCATCCGGTAGACGGTGAAGGTCGGCTCGGCATCGGTGACCAGGGTGCCGTCGGCCTGCCAGCCGGCGAACACCTCGGCGGCCCGGGCGTAGGGGTCCCCGCCGTCGGACGCGACCGGCAGGTCGAACACCACCGCGTTGCGGTCGGAGCGGGCGACGAGGGCGGCCCGGTCGTCGGGGTCGATCACGTCGTAGGGCGGGGCGGTGACATCGGCGAGGGCGAGGCCGGGCGCGTAGCGGATGCCCGGGAAGGGCGCGAACGGGGGCATCGGCCCATGGTGCCAGGTCAGTCCGTGCCGCCCTCAGCTCTCGTCGAGCACCTGCTCGAAGACGGTCGCGATGCGGTCGATGTCGAAGGCCTCGACGGCGTGGCGACGGCCGGCGGCGCCCATGGCGGCGGCCCGGTCCGGGGCGGCGAGCAGGGCCTCGACCGCGCCGGCGAAGGCCGTCCGGTCGCCCGGGCGGACGACCGTGCCGGCCCCGATGCGGGTGATCAGGCGGGCGGCCAGGTTCTGCTCCGGGATGGCCCCGACCACGGCCCGGCCGGCGGCGAGGTACGTGAGCGTCTTCGACGGCACGCTGAAGTGGCCCGCCTCCGGTTCGAGCAGCACGAGCGCCACGTCGGCGGTGCCGATCACGTCGGGCAGCACGTCGTGGGGCACGTAGTCGAACAGGTGCAGGTTCGACAGCCCGAGCTCGGCCCGCCGGGCCTCGAGGTGGTCCCGTCCGAGGCCCTCGGTCACGACGACCACGGTCGCGGCCGACCGGGCCAGCTCCTGGGCGGCGACGACGAGGTGCTCCGGGTCGTGCTTGAGGCCGAGGGTGCCCGAGTAGAGGGCGACGGGGCGGTCGGAGAGCCCGTGGCGCTCGCTC
This sequence comes from uncultured Iamiaceae bacterium, assembly GCA_964416885.1. Lineage (GTDB taxonomy): Bacteria > Actinomycetota > Acidimicrobiia > Acidimicrobiales > Iamiaceae > Iamia. The sequence goes on along the minus strand of CAYQGF010000017.1, from coordinate 21,236 downwards.
CACGGGTTGGCCTTGGGCCGGACCGGGACGGCGTCGAGGGGGGCCCAGTTCTCCACGACGATCGGGGGCTGGCGACGGCCGGCGCGCCGCACCTCGTCGACGAAGTCCTCGGTGATGACGACGACGGCCTCCGACCGGCGCAGGAGCGCCCGCTCCAGGCCTTCCAGGGACCGCCCGGCGGTGTGCCCGAGCAGTGGCGACCGGTCGTCGAGCACGGCCCGGGTGCCGCGGCCCAGGAGGTCCTGGAGCCAGAACACCCGACGGCTCCCGAGCCGGCGCCCGGCCCGCCAGAGCTGGGCCTGGGCCAGCAGCGGCGTGTTGGCGGAGAGGATCGAGTCGGGCCGGAACCCCTGGGCGACCCGGGCCAGCCGTCGCCCGTAGGCGACCTCGGACCGGAGGCGACCGAGCGCGGCGTACCGCTCGAAGTGCGTCGGCTGGACGTCGAGGAACCGCAACGACGCCGGGTCGTCGGGGCCGAGGTCGAGCGCGCCCTTGCCGGTGGTGACGCCGCCGCAGTGGGCGTGCAGGACCTGGTGGCCCCGCGCCGCCAGCGCCCGGCTGAGCTGGGCCTGGAACGGGTGGCCGACGAAGTCGTGGACCAGGATGCGGCGCGGACGGCCGGTCGCGGCGGACATCGCCTCGCTCCGCCGGCCGCTAGTGGCCGAGCAGGTCGTCGACGGCGGCGACGACCGTGTGCGGGTCGATGTCGATGTCGTCGCCGCCCCCGGTCATGCGGGCCGCCGGCCGGTCACGTGGCGCCGGGGCGGCCACGAGGTAGCGGTAGACGGACCCCGGCAGGTTGGCCACGATCGCCCACGTGCACGGGTTGAGGTAGTGCGGCGCGAAGAGCTCGAGGACCTTCACGTCGGGTGGCGAGAAGACCAGGTTGGTCAGGTTGGTGCCGTGGGGCCCGACGACGACCGCGGCGGCGGCGAAGGTGTGGATGTGGTCCTGCAACGGCAGCCGGCCCGGGTCGACGACCTCGAAGCCCCGGGGGCGCAGCATCTCGACCAGGGCCGCCTCCTGCACGTAGCGCCGGGTGTGGGGGCGCGAGCCCCGCGTCACGTAGAGCCGCCGGGGCGCCCTGTCCCGGTCGGGGCGCGGGGGCATCCGGGCCCGGAGCCAGTCGGTGACGGCCGGCGGCGCGCACATCTCGGGGTTGGGCAGCGACGGGACGATCAGGCGGGTCGCCACGATGTTCATGCCGTTCCGGGGCTGGACCAGGGGATAGCGGTCCAACCCGAAGTGGGCGACGAGCTGGGCGTCCCACGGCGAGCGGTGGGCGACCACCACCACGTCGGGCTCGATGCCGAGCTCCTGGGCCATGCCCCATCGGGGCATGGCGTCCAACAGGGCGTGGGAGTAGTTGACGCTCGACCCATGGGACGCCAGCGACAGCACCGTCCCGGAGATGTGGGTGGGCCGCGGCAACGTCGGTCGCAGGTAGACCGGGTGCTCCTTCCAGCTCCGCGTGCCGAAGTAGTTGCTCGTCTCCTCGTCGAGCACGCCCGCCGGGGTGATGCACGCTCCGGCGATCCCCACCACGCGCCCGCCCCGGACCTCGGCCACGAAGCGGTCGGGCGCCCGGCTCGTCACCACGTCGTCCCAGTAGCGCAGCGGCGCCGGCGACCCGACCGGCACGTCCCGGCGCAGCACGTAGCCGTCCGAGAGCGCATGGACCTCGACGTCGTCGGGTTCCCCGGCCGCGGTCTGCGCCGTCGACGGCGAGGCGCGGTGGGGGACAGCGGTGGGCCCCGTCCGCCCGATCCTGCGTCCGGCCGTGCCGACCACGTGGGTCATCTTGCGGTGCACCACCTTGCCCGTCGACCAGAGCGGGTTGAGCGGGGGAGGAAGGCGGGTCATGGCGAGTGGCGGCGGTGCGGGCGACCGTTGGGCGCGGCGACTGTACACGTCGACTGGATCGACGGACCGGGCCCGGGCGGTGAGGTTGGACAGGTCCCCGTGTCGTCGGTGAGAATCCCGCGGACCCGAGGACGAAGGGGAGCTGGCTGTGAAGAGGGGGGCATGATCGCCGTGTCCGGTCGTGGGCGGAAGGCCGCGCCATGACCGAGCTGGTCTCTCCGGTCGCCGGCCGCGCCGTGCTCGTCGCGGGCGGCGGCGGGTTCATCGGCGGGCACCTCGCCGACCGCTGTCTCGCCGACGGCGCGTCGTCGGTGCGCGTGGTCGACTCCAAGGACCTCGACCTCTGGCACCAGGTCCACCCCGAGGCCGAGAACCTCAGGCTGGACCTGTCGGACGAGGACGCCGCCTTCAAGGCCACCGATGGCGTCGACGTCGTCTTCCAGTTGGCCGCCGACATGGGTGGGATGGGCTTCATCGAGAACAACAAGGCCCTCTGCATGCTGTCGGTGCTGACGACGACGCACATGCTCCAGGCGGCTCGGGCCCACGACGTCGAGCGGTTCTTCTTCAGCTCGTCGGCCTGCGTCTACGCGGCGCGGCACCAGACCGACCCGAACGTGACGGCGCTCAAGGAGTCCGACGCCTACCCCGCGGAGCCGGAGGACGGCTACGGGTGGGAGAAGCTCTTCAGTGAGCGGATGTGCCGCCACTTCCGGGAGGACTTCGGCCTCGAGACCCGCGTCGCCCGCTACCACAACGTCTACGGCCCCCACGGCACCTGGGAGGGCGGGCGGGAGAAGGCGCCGGCCGCCATCTGCCGCAAGGTCGCCGAGGCCCGGGCCACCGGGGCCACGTCGATCCCGATCTGGGGCGACGGTGAGCAGACCCGCTCGTTCATGTTCATCGACGACTGCATCGACGGGACGCTCCGTCTCACGGCCAGCGATGTCGACGAGCCGCTCAACATCGGTTCGTCGGAGCTCGTCACCATCAACGAACTGGTCGACATCGTGAGCGACATCGCCGGGGTCGAGCTCGACCGGGACTACGACCTCACCGCCCCGCAGGGGGTGCGGGGCCGCAACAGCGACAACACGCTGATCCGGGCCCGGCTCGGGTGGGAGCCGTCGACCTCGCTGCGCACCGGGCTCGAGCGGACCTTCACGTGGGTGGCCGCGCAGGTCGCGGCGGCCCAGGGCGGGCCGGCCTGACCCACGGGCATCAGTGCACCGGGTGGGGCCGCAGTGCTAGTTTGCCGGTCCGCTTGTCGTTGGCGCGTCGTCTTTCCGGGGTCTCTCGAGCTTCGCCCTGGACCCGTGGGCGGGCCTCCGGGGGCGGTACCAACCACCATCTATCGGGGGACCGATGCGAACACGACACATGAGGCCGCTCATCGCGGTCTTGGCCATGTTGGGCATGGCGACCACGTTCTTTGCGCTGCCGGCATCGGCGGACGAGGGGGACGTGGTCGGCAACCCGGGGCCGTTCACGATCACCGTCAGCGGTGGTCGTCTGGCGATCAACGAGCCGCTCTACATCGAGAGCGGTGGTACCCAGGGCCTGGACATGGACCTGACGCCCGCGGAGCTGCCGCAGTGCAGCGACGGGGAGGACAACGACGCCGACACCAAGATCGACTACCCGGACGATCCGCAGTGCACCGCCGACGAGGACAACAGCGAGCTCGCCGCCGGGTTCCAGCCCAAGGAGCCCATCACGATCGCCGGGACGGTCGCTGCCGACGGGACGATCAACGTGCCCGCCGACGGGGTCCACTTCCCGACGTCGTACCTCGAGGCCAGCGGGGCCATCATCACCGCGACCATCGGTTCGACGGCGCCGAGCACCGGCACCCTCGACCCGGTCACCGGTGAGATGGACCTGTCGGTGTCGCTGGGCGTGAACCTCAAGTTCACCCTCTTCGCCACGCCGAACAACTGCAACATCGGCCCGCTCGAGGTGGCGCTGACCACCGGTGAGACCGACCCGCCCGGCCCGAACGAGCCCATCTTCGGTGACGGCTACCTCGACGACGGCACCTTCAAGCTGGTGAACAACGACTTCGGCGTGGACGCCATCGGGGCGCCCGCGGGCTGCCCGTTCGGCACGATCCTCGACGCCGTCGTCGGCCTCCCGGCCGACGCCGGCACCAACACCGCCATCTTCGCGGGTGCCACCGACGTCGTCTTCGCCGGCCCCGGGGCCGAGAACACCCCGCCCGTCGCCGACGCTGGCGAGGACCTGGTCGTCGCCAGCGGTGCGACCGTGACCCTCGACGGCACCGGCTCCTCGGATGCCGACGACGACGCCCTCACCTACAGCTGGACCCAGACCGACGGCACCGAGGTGACCCTCGACGACGCCACCTCGGCGACGCCGAGCTTCACCGCGCCGACCGGTCCGGACAGCCTGGAGTTCAGCCTGGTCGTCAACGACGGCACGGACGACTCCGAGGCCGACACCGTGAGCGTCACGGTCAACGCGCCGGTCCCCCCGAGCACCCCGCCGGTCGCCGACTTCGACGGTGACGGCACGACCGACCGGTCGGTCTTCCGGCCCGAGGTCGGCGGCTGGTACGTCGAGGGCCAGGACACCGTGTTCCTCGGCCTCGACGGCGACGTGCCCGTGCCGGCGGACTACGACGGCGACGGGACGACCGATCGGGCCGTCTTCCGGCCCGAGACCGGTGCCTGGTTCATCGAGGGGGAGGAGCCGGTCTACCTCGGCTCGCCCTCCGACGTGCCGGTCCCGGCCGACTACGACGGTGACGGCTCGGCCGAGATCGCCGTGTTCCGGCCCGAGGCCGGTGCCTGGTTCATCGAGGGGGAGGAGCCGGTCTACCTCGGCTCGGCCTCCGACGTGCCGGTCCCGGCCGACTACGACGGTGACGGCTCGGCCGAGGTCGCCGTGTTCCGGCCCGAGGCCGGTGCCTGGTTCATCGGCGAGGACGCCCCCGTCTACTTCGGGATCGCGTCCGACGTGCCCGTGCCGGCCGACTACGACGGTGATGGCGCCGTCGACGTGGCCGTGTGGCGCGACGGTGCCTGGCACGTGTCGGGCGGCTCGGTGACCTACCTGGGCCTCGCCGGCGACGTCCCCACCCCGGGGAACTTCGACGGCGTCGGTGCGACCGACCAGGCGGTGTTCCGCTCGGGCACCTGGTTCGGGGCGAGCACCGACTACTGGGGCCTGCCGGGCGACCTGCAGCTCGTCCTGCCCCAGGCCATCGCCCTGGCCTAGCGCCAGAGCCAACCTGGCCCTCTCACCGAGGCCGGCCCCCGACGCAGATCGGGGGCCGGCCTCGGCCGCGTCCAGGGGCCGATGTCCGGGGACCCGATGTCCGGGGCCGGGCCTCCGTCCTCAGGCCTCGGTCCTCCGTTCTGGCGCGCCAGGCCGAGGTTCGACCGGTCCGGCGCGCCAGAACGATCCCGACGCCGCTCGGCCGCCGTTCTGGCGCGCCACGCCGGTCCTTCGAGGACCCTGGCGCGCCAGAACCGGGGGCACCTCAGGGCCGACGGCCCGACGGCGCCGACCGGGGCCCGGACGCGAAACGTCCCGGTGGCCGGGGGCCACCGGGACGTTCGGTCGAACGAGGAGGAGGTCGGTCAGGCGATGACGGCGGCGTCGCCCCGTCGGCGGACGGCGACGACCAGGACCGCACCGGCGAGGAGCAGCACGGCCCCGACCCGGAGCAGGGTGCCCGTGTCGCTGCCGGTGCGGACCAGCGCGCCCGAACCGGTGGACGGGCTCGGGGTGGTGGCGCCGCCGGCGGCCCCGACGGTGAAGGAGAGCTGACGGACCTGCTCACCGCAGCTCACGCGCAGGGTGTGGGAGCCCCGGTCGAGCTGCGGGACGGTGATCGACACCGAGTAGAGCCCGTCGGCACCCACCGTGGTGGAGCCCAGGGTGCGCGACCCGAGGGCGACGACGACCGAGCCGCCGGCGCTGCACGAGCCGTCGACGACGACCGTGCTCCCGGGCCGGACGTTCGACGCCGACAACGTGGCGGTGAAGTCGGGCCCGTACTGGGCGGCCGCGGGGGAGGCCCACAGCGCGACGATCGCCACTGCGACCAAGAGGACCTTTTTCACGACGGCTCCGTTCGTTCGCCCGGGACGGCGCGGGCATTCTTGTTGATGGCCGGACGGGAGTCCAGTATCCCCACCGGGCCCGGAGGCGGGCCGACCTACGGGATGACCAGGGTCTCCCGGCCATCGGGCGGGAGGGGGCCGATGGTGGCGTCGTCCCGTCCGGGGCGGTGCAGGTCGACCCGGAGCGCCTGGGGGAGCACCATCGGCTGGGCGACGTGGTCGAGCCGGTAGGCACCTCCCGGCGCGAGCGAGCCCCGGAGGTCGAGCTCGAGGGTCAGCTCCTGGCCCGCGGGCACGATGAGGAGACGGGAGTAGACCTGGTACCCGGCCTCGTGGTCGGTGGCCATCCCGACGGTCGTGCCGTCGACCCGTGCCCCCTCCAGCTCATGGGGGCTGTAGACCGACACCATCATCCGGTTGGCCCCGATCGGGTCGCCACGGCTGTTGCCGTCGATGTAGTCGGGGACGTCGGCGCCGGGGGGCAGGGTGTTGCGCACCACGACGCGGACCGTCGCGGTCAGGGCGCCGTCGTCGTCGAGGTCGACGCGGTAGTCGACCTCGCGCTCCTGGTAGACGTCCAGCTTGTTGTGGCCGGCGTTCTGGGACGCCACCGCGAGGAAGTCGTGGTCGTCCCGCGGCGGGGGGAAGGCGCCGGTGACGCCGAGGCGCTCGAAGAACGCCTGCTCCTCGGCCCGGGGGCTCCACAACCGGATCCGCCCGGAGCGGGCCGGGCCGCTCACCGCCTCGCCGATGGCTGCCGGGGTGGGGAGCTCGCCCGTCGTGAGCCGGTCGAAGACGGTCTCGACCAGCTCGGTGAGGGCGGCGTTCTGGGCCGCGTCGTCGGGGAACAGCCAGTAGTTGTCGCTGAGGAGGAACGACGCCGCGTTGTCGGCGTCGAGGGTCCGGCCGAACCCCTCGACGAAGACCGGCCCGGTGAGGCGCAACAACGAGGCGAGCGCGATCGGGTCGACGCTGATCACGCCGTCGACGTCGACGCCGCCGATCTGGGAGTAGACCTGGCTGATCACCTCGGCGTCGTCGGGGAAGTGGGGCGAGAAGGTCAGGTCCCGGAAGTACCGCTCCGGCTGGTGCTGGCCGTAGCGCCGCAGGTAGTCCGGTGGCCCGGTGACCGTCACGCCCTCCGGAGCGCGCTGTTCGAGCGACCCGGCCGACCCGGTGCGGACCAGGTCGAGCTCCCCGCCGTCGGCCACCAGCTCGGCGTAGCTGCCGATGAAGCCCCCGGAGCCCCGGGTCTCCGCCGGGGTGACGAACACGACGACGTAGCGCCGCGGCCCCTCGGCCCCGAGCAGCCCGGGCGCGACCGAGACGCCGGCGCGGACGGTGCCGAGGTCGTGGTCGGCCCGGGCGAGCGCGTCGTCGAGGCGGTCCAGGGCGCCCGTGAACGGGGCCAGGAGCCAGGGCGAGCGGACCGGGGCGACGTCGTCGCGGGCCGCGGCCACGGTGGCCTCGGCCCGTCGGAGGGGCGCGGCCATGGCCTCGATGCGGGCGGTGTCGAAGCGGCCGTCCTCGGCCCGCAGGCGGCGGTGGTCGGCGTGCTCCAGCACCTCGGTCGCGGCGACGGAGACGTCACGGCCCTCGCGGGCCACGACGTCGGCGGCCCGGACGTGGTGGGCGACGACGGGCACGGCGCGCAACGGTGCCGCCCACCACCCCGACAACAGCCGGTGGGCGGTGGCGAAGCCGTCCTCGGCCCGGTCGAGGTGGCCGTGGGCCGGCGCGTCGTCGCCCTGGCGGACCGCGGCGAGGCCGGCATCGGCCTCGTCGGCCGCCCGGAGGAGGAACCACCCGGCCAGCGCCGCGGTGCCGGCGACCACCGTGGCGGCGGCGAGCCCGACGACGAGTGCCCCGCGCCGCACTCGCCGGGCGCGCCGTGACGGGGCGGCCCGGTCGGCCCGGCCGGTCGACCGGGCCCGCCATCCGCTCCACAGGACCGGGGCGAGCGCGGCCCCGGCCAGCAGGGAGGGCAGGCCGTGGAAGCCGACGGGGGCGAGGCGGAGCAGGACCTGGACACCGAGCGCCCCCGCCAGGGCGGCCCACGGCGCCGAGCCGGGCCGGACCGCGACGGCCACGACGGTCGCCACGACCGCCAGCGCGATCAGCGGCCAGGTGCCGGGGGCGCCGAACATCGCCCCCACGGCGGCCGGCAGGAGGAGGAGCCATCGGTCGGCGGCCGCCGCGGCCCCGGTGACCGCGAACCCGAGCAGGGCCGAGAGGAGGAGGCTGGCGAGCACCCCGGGGGTTGGCCGGGCGCCGGAGAGCGCTGCTGCGACGCCCGATGCGAGCGCCACCGCGGTGACGACGGCCTCCCCGCGCCGGTCGAGGCGCGGCGGAGGAGATGCGTGCGGCCCGGCCCCGTCGGCTCCGGCCCTAGTGGGCACCGGTGCGGCGCAGGACGGCGGGGATCGTGCGGAGCAGGATCAGGAGGTCGGTCCGCACCGACTGCTGTTGCAGGTACTCGAGGTCGAGGGCGATCCGCTGGTCGTGGTCGAGACCGCTCCGTCCGCTGACCTGCCAGAGCCCGGTGAGGCCCGGCCGGGCCGAGAGGTAGGCGGCCTCGTACTCCTGGCGCGCCTGCGTGAACTCGCGCAGCTGGTCCTCCACGATCGGACGGGGGCCGACCATGGACATCTCGCCCGTCAGGACCGACCAGAGCTGGGGGAGCTCGTCGAGGCTCGATGCCCGGAGGAACGGGCCGAAGCGGGTGAGGCGGGGGTCCTCGTCGGCGGGCAGCTTGAAGGCGTTGGCGACGTAGGCGTCGTAGAGGTCGGGGTCGGCGAGGAGACGTTCCTCGGCATCGACGCTCATGGTGCGGAACTTGGCGATGCGGATCGTGCGCCCACCGGCGCCGACCCGGGCCTGACGGAACAGCACCGGCCCGCCCTCCAGCTTGACCACCAGGGCGATGACGGCGAGGACCGGCAGCGACAAGGTGAGGAGGAGCAGTGAGGTCACCACGTCGAAGGCCCGCGAGGCGGCGCCGGTCGCGGCCCGGGCCGACGTGGTGGACACCGGGACGGACACCGGCACGGCGGCATCGTCCAGCGGGAGGGCAGGGACCTCGAGCGCAGCCCCGTCGCTGACCCCGTTCATCGTCCTCCCCGGTCCCCGGCGCGGCTTACTTGACGGCGCCGTCGACCTTAGCGGGCGACCGCTCGTCCGGTGACGGTGGGGGCAGGACGGCCGGAGCGGCGGCCTCGGCGGAACGGGCGACGTCGTAGCCGTACCCCTCGGTCGCCGGGACCCGGTTGAGCACCACTCCGAGCGTCCGGGCATGGACCTGGTCGAGCATCTGGAGGCACCGACGCAGCGAGCTGCGATGGGTCGAACGGGAGTCGGTCACGACGATGGTGGCGTCGGCGATGCGCGAGACGAGCAGGGCGTCGGCCACCGGGAGTGTCGGCGTGGAGTCGATGACCACGATGTCGAACCGCTTGGACAGGGCGACGATCACCCGCTCGGCCCGACCGCTGCCCAGCAGCTCGGACGGGCTCGCGGTGGGCGAGCCGGCGGTGAGCAGGACCATGTCGAGGTCGACCCGCCGGATGGTGTCGCCCAGACCGCTCTCGTCGGCGAGGACATCGGTCAGGCCCGGGGCGACCGGCTGGTCGAACGCCTCGTGGAGGCGGGGCCGGCGCAGGTCGCAGCACACCAGGGCGACGTGGGCGCCGCTGCGGGCGTAGGCGACGGCCAGGTTGGCGGCGACGGTCGTCTTGCCCTCGCCCTGCGACGGCGACGTGACCTGGATGATCTTCGCCGGCTCGTCGAGCAGCGCGAACTCGACGGCGGTGCGCAACTGCCGGAAGGCCTCGGCCGGTCGGCCGTGGGGCTCGTCCCGGGTGGCGACGAACGCCCGACCGCGGTGGTGGCCGTCGACCGGCACCTCCGCCAGCAGGGCCAGGCCCTCGTGGACCAGCTCGATGTCGCCGGTGCCGCGCATCCGGTCGTCGAGCGCTTCGAGGACGAAGGCACCGGCGACACCGATGATCAGGCCCAGCACGGTGGCCAGGGCGATGTTGCGCACCGGCTGGGGCGAGATCGACCCGTCGCCGGTCGTCGCCGGCGTGAGCACGGTCGCCCCGGCGGCGTCGGCGATGCGCGCCCCGACCTGGAGGTCCTGGAGCTGCGCCTCGAAGTAGCTGAGCCGGTCGTCGAGCGGCGCGACCTGGGCCTCGACCTGCCGCTCGAGCGTGGCCCGTTCGGTCAGGAGGGCCGCCCGCTCGTCCTCGGGAGCGGTGGCGATCTGGGCGTCGAGGGCGTCGAGCGGTTGACGGGCCTCCGTGATCTGGCCGTTGATGGTGTCGATCTGCGACTGGAGCTCGGCGCTGGTGACGAACAGCTCCTCGGCCCGCATCTCCCGGCGGACGTCGAAGAAGGTCTGCACGTAGAGGTCGACCAGGGTGACCGCCTCGGCCCGGTCGGTGCTCGTCAGCGAGACCCGGATGACGTCGGAGGAGTCCGACTCGACCGCGGCCGAGACCTGGCTCGGGTCGAGATGGCCCTCGTAGGCCTCCTCCACCGCGTCGAGCACGACACCGGACTCGAGGAGCCGCACCTCGTTGTAGAGACGGCGGGTGGCATCGGCCGAGCTCGTCCCGGCGTCGTTGGAGCCCACGGCCGACGCGGTGTCGACCTGGCCCATCAGGACCTCAGAGCTGGCCCGGTAGGTGGGCGTCTGCAGGAACGACACCACGGCGGCCAGCGCCATCGCCCCCACCGTCGCCAGGACCACCAGCTTCCACCGGCGTCGGAGCACGCTCAGGTACTCGCGGAGGCCCGGTTCGTCCTCGCGGCCCGCCGGGGCCCTGCGCCTCTCCATCGGGGGCAGGGTAGTCCCCGACCTCCCGGGACCTCAGACCCCCCGGGCCGTCGGGTGCGAGCGGGGGAACGGGAGCGGTCCCCTGGCCGGCGACCAGGACCAGCCCGGCGTAGAACCACAGGTAGCGGTCGACGACGATGCTCTGCACGACGGCGCTGACCAGGTACCCGAACCAGCCGCAGGCCAGCCATCGCGTCATCGGGTCGAACAGGCGGGCCCGGGCCACCGCCAGCGGGAGGGCGAGGAGCACCATCCCGCCGACGAGGGTGGGGAGCCCGCCGGCCGCGGCGAGCTGGAGGGGGACGGCGTGCGCCTCCTCGAGGAAGCGGAAGCCCTCGCCGACGAGGGGGGAGCGGGTGATGCGGTCGAAGGTCAGGTCGAGGCGGAACCAGCGGCCGGCATCGCTCGGCGGGTCGCCGCCCAGCCGGGACGCGGCGGTGCTGGGGAGGGCGACGACGGCGGCCGCGACGAGGGCCGCCCAGGCCCCGCGTCCCGCGGCGCGGCCCGTCGGCCCGGCCCGGGCCGCCCGGTCGGAGGCCGCGGCCCAGGTGCCGGCCACGGCCAGGACGATCAGCCCGGCCAGCGCCGAGCGGGAGCCGGACTGGACGACGCCGACGGCGTTGACGACGACCAGGGCACCGGCCCCCCATCGCCGTTGCGTCGGAGCCGGAGCCGGAGCCGGAGCCGGAGCCGGAGCCCGAGCCGTGGCGGCGGCGCCGGCGGCGGCCACGGCGAGGAGGCACGTCAGCCCGAGGTGGTTGGGATGGGGGGCCAGCCCGGTCCAGCGTCCGACGACGTCCGGCGTCACCAGGCTGGCGGCCGTGCTGAGCGCGGCCCCGCCCGCGAAGGCGGTCGCCAGCCGACGGACCTGCGCCGGCGCCGGCGACGCCAGGGCGAGGACCGTCAGCGGGACCGCGACGCCCGCCACGGCCCGGCCCAGCGCCAGCCCGGCGACGGGGCCGCTGGTGCCGGTCAGCTCGCCGGCCAGCCCGCCGAGCGCCGCCAGCGCCCCGGCCCCGATCGCCCACCGCGTCCATGTCGGCGCGACCTGGTGGCGCCGGCCGGCCGGGCCGGCGACGACGCGCCGGACGACGACGGTCACGAGGGTGGCGGCCAGCAGGACGTCGGCCAGGGCCACCGGGCCGACCGCGAGCGCAGCCAGGGGCAGCGTTGCGGCGGTGGCCTCCAGCAGGCGGGCCTCGATCGGGCCCGCCCGGGCCCGGTTGCGGCCCGGCCCCGGGCCGGCACCCTCGTCCGACCGGGGGGCGGTCTGCTCACGGGTGGCGGCCACGGCGCGGGCCGTCCCCCGGGCGAGGAAGGCCGCCCCCAGCACACCGAGGCCGACGAGGGCGATGGCCACGGGCGCGGTGGGCGGGCCCCGGCGGTCGTGGCCGGTCGCCGGGTCGGGCTCGTCCGGCGGCGGGGAGGGCGGCCAGCCGGGGGGGAGCACCAGCGGCACGTAGCCGGCCGGGCTCACGGTCACCGGCTCCCCGACCCCGTGCCAGGTGCGGTCGGCGGGCGACCAGGTCGCGGGGTCGAGCGCGCCGTCGCCGTCCCAGTCGGCGGGCACCGGCACGTCCTCGGCGTGGCCCAACCGCCCGACGACCGTCACGGTGCCGTCGACCTCGGCCAGCCACTCGCCGGTGCTCGGGCGCCAGACGGCCCGGTCGTCGAGCCCGTCGCCGTCCCAGTCGCCCGGGACGGGGACGTCGCCGGGTCGGCCGAACGAACCGGTCCGGCCCGTCCCGGGCCAGGTGCCGTCGGAGGGCCGGAAGACGGCCGCCGTGCAGGTGGCGGCCGTGGTCCACCGGCCGGGCACGGGGACGTCGTCGACCCGGCCCAGGTACGTCACGAGGCCCTCGGCCGTGTACCAGGCCCCGACCGTCGGGCGCCAGACCCCGGGGTCGGGGCCGGGATGCCCGTCCCACTCGCAGGGCACGACCCGGTCGCCGTCCAGCCCGACGTGGACGTCGGCCCGCCCGGGCAGCGCCCAGGTGCCGGTGGCCCGGTCCCAGGTCGCGGGGTCGACGCGCCCGTCGCCGTCCCAGTCGAGCGGTACCGGCACCTGGTCCGGGCCCCCGAGGTGGACCTGGTCGGGCCCGAGCCTCCACGCACCCGTCGCGGGCGCCCACTCGACGATGTCGGCCCGGCCGTCGCCGTCCCGGTCCCATGCCGTGGCCGGCCCGGGCCGCGACCCGGACGTCAGCACCACCAGGACGACGACGGCCCCGGTCGCGGCGACGGCACCGGCCAGGGGCCACCGCCGGGCGCGGTGGGGCCGACCGCTCACGGGTGGTCGGACGCGGGGTGCCCCCGCCGGAGGAGGACGGTCAGCATCGCCCACCACAGCACCGTGGCGCAGCCCATCGACGCCGCCATGCCCCACGCGAAGCCGGACGCGCCGGCCTGCGCCCCGCCGACGATGGGGGCCAGGAGCGCGAGCGGTGCCAACGCGAGCTGCACCCGGAGGCTCTCGCGGACGGCGCGGGCCGCCCGGAGGCCGATCTCGGCCCCGGCCACGAGCGACCCGAACCCGGCGACGATGCCGAAGGGCAGCAGCACGGAGCGAGCGTTGGCCCAGGTGGCCCCGAAGAGGGCCTCGCCGGCCCCGGCGGGGACGTGGAGGCCGACGGTCGTGACCGCTCCGGCCACGACGACCAGGGTGCCCGAGATGGTGAGCAGGCGACGTCGGTAGCGGTCGGTCGCCCACTGGTCGCCGGCCCCCTCGGGGACGAGCACGACCACCATGCCGGCGTAGAGGATGTTGAGGGGGCCGAAGACCGTCTGGGCCGCCCGCACCGCACCGACCGCCTCCACCCCGGCGACGGTCCCGAGCAGCACGGCGGAGAGGTAGGTCACGCCCGCGGTCGTGGCGAACGTCGTCAGGTACCGCCACGAGAACCCCCACGAGGCGCGCACCCAGGCGGTGGACGGTCGCGGCAGCTCCCGGAGGTCGAGGGCGAGGAAGGCCGCGCCGCTCACCCCGCCGGCCACCCCCCACGCCAGGAGCACCGTGACCGTCGATCGCGGCGCCACCGCGGCGACGACGAGCAGCAGCGCCACCTGGACGACGGCCCAGAGGGCGTCGAGGCGCAGGGCCCGGCCCGGCCGGTGGCCGGCGAAGGCCACGTAGCGACCCATGTCCTGGACGATCAGGCCGGGGAGCACCAGGGCCAGGACCAGCACCGGCGCCCGGAGGTCGGTGCCCACGGCCAGGGACCCGAGGGCGAGGCCGGCCGAGGCGACCAGGGCCAGGAGGAGCCCGGCCCCCACGGTCTCCTGACGCCACCGAGCAGGCCCGGCGCGCACGAGGGCCGGCTCGGCGGCCAGGGCGCGGACCGCTCCGACCACGATGAGGTAGACGGCGTAGAGGAGGCCGAAGGACCCGAAGTCGGTGGTGCTCAGCCAGCGGGCCGCGACGATGCCGAGGAGGAAGTTGCTGGCGGCGGCCATCGCCTGGTCGGCGACCGCAGCCGGGAGCCGACCGCGGGCGCGGCCGGGCGTGGGGAGCGGGGGCACGTCTGCGGTCACGGCATCCTGGGTGAGCCTCTCCCCGCCGTCCATCAGGGGACGATATTGGCCGACCAGGCTGGCGACGAGCCCTCAGCACTAGCGTCCGACCCCATGCCCGGAGGCCCTTTCCTGTCGCGCCGGGGGCGGCGGTGGGCCAAGAAGGTCCGGTGGCGGGCGACCCGCCGGGCCGGGAGCGAGCGCTACACGTGGGCGGCCCTGAACCGCCTCGACCGACAGCTGGTGGCGCTCCTGGGCGAACAGCGCGGGGGCACCTTCGTCGAGCTGGGCGGCAACGACGGCCTCCAGCAGAGCAACACCCTGGCCCTGGAGGTGCTGTACGGGTGGCGGGGCCTGCTGGTCGAGGCCGACCCGGAGCTGGCCGCCGAGTGCATCCGCAACCGCCCCGACGCCGCCGTGATCTGCGCCGCCGCCGGCGCCGACTGGGGGATGGCGGCGCTGACCCGTGCTGACCTGGTGACCACGGTCGGGCCGTCCGACGCCGAGGCCAACGCCGACGCCAACGCCGATGCCGGTCGCGGGAGCACCGACGCCGGCACCGACGCCGGCCCGGCCCCGCTGGTCGTGCCGACGGCCCCGCTCTCGGCCCTCATCGACGCCGGGCTGGGCGAACGGCCCATCGACCTCCTGTCGCTCGATGTCGAGGGCTACGAGCTGCCGGTGCTGGCCGGCCTCGACCTGGCCCGCCACCGCCCCGGGGTCATGGTGATCGAGACGAACCAGGCCGTCGCCGTCGCCGACGCCCTCGGCGACGGCTACCTCCGGGGCCCGGCCCTCTCGTACCACGACCACCTGTTCGTCCGCGCCGACCTGCGCTCCCGGTTCGACCTCGAGCCCCTCGCGTGACCCGGGTCCTCGTCCTCTGGCCCCAGCTGGCCAGCTACACCTCGGCGTGCTTCCGCGCCCTCCAGGCCGAGGGTGCCGACGTCCACGTCCTCCACCGCCGGGCCACCCCCGATGCGCCCTACGACGACGACGAGCTCAACGCCGGCCTCTCGGCCGAGTCGTGGCAGGACAGCGTCGACGACGACACCGTCGAGCGCACGATCGCCCGGGTCCGGCCCGACGTGATCCTCGCCGCCTCCTGGAACGTCGGGGCCTACCGGCGGCGGCTGCGGGCCCGGCGGGGCCAGGTGCTGCGGATCGTCTTCATGGACAACGCCTGGCTCGCCACACCGAAGCAATGGGCCGGCCGCCTCGCCCGCCGGGCGATCATCAGCCCCACCTTCGACGCCGCGTTCGTGTCCGGTGAGCGGCAGGCGACCTTCGCCCGCCACCTCGGGTTCCCGACCGACCGCATCCTCTGGGGCAACTACGCCTGCGCCGAGACCTTCTTCACCGGTCCCCGGGAGGACGCGCCCCGCACCTTCGGCTTCGTCGGCCGCCTGGCCGACGAGAAGGGCGTCGACGTGCTCGCCGCCGCCTACCGGAGCTACGCCGCGACCGAGGCCGAGGCCTGGCCGCTGGTGGTCGCCGGCGTCGGGCCCCGGCGCGCCCTGCTGGAGGACCTGCCCGGCGTGGAGATGGCCGGGTTCGTCCGGCCCGCCGACCTCCCGGCCCTGCTGGAGCGCTTCGGCTGCCTGGTGCTGCCCAGCACCTTCGAGCCGTGGGGCGTCGTCGTCCAGGAGGCGGCGGCCTCGGGCCTGCCGGTCGTGTGCACCGACGCCTGTGGAGCCTCGACCCGCCTCGTCCTCGACGGCTACAACGGCCGGGTGGTCCCGGCCGGCGACCCGGTCGCCCTGGCCGGTGCCCTGCGGTGGGTGGCCGGGCTCCCCGACGAGCGCCGGGCCGAGCTGAGCCGGGCCAGCGTCGGCCTGGCGGCCCAGTACACGCCGGCCCGCTGGGCCCGCTACTTCCTCGACCGGTGCGCCGAGCTGACCCCCCTCGTCCGCCGGTGACGGCGCGCCGCCGGCCGGTCCTGGCCGTGAACACCCTGTCGGTCACGACGGCCAACGAGGGCATCCGCACCATGCTGCCCAACCTGGTCGGCGCCCTCGTCGAGGTCGCGCCGGAGCTCGACGTCGTCCTGGTCTGCTCACCGGCGAACCGGGACCTGTTCTCCGACCTGGCGGTGACCGACCTGGTCGAGGTCCCGCTGGGCCGGGGCCAGGTGCTGCGGCGGATCGTCAACGACCAGGTGACCGTGCCCCGGCTGGTGCGCGCCCGCGCCGACGTGCTCCTGACCCCGTCCAGCGTGGCCGCCCTGTGGTGCCCGCTCCCGCAGATCGTGCTCGTGCCGGCCCACCTGGCCCTCCCGTCGTGCCAGGAGACGGTCGGCGTCGAGACCTGGCCCCTCCGGTACCGGCTGTACAACGGGCCGGTGCTGCGGGCCGGGCTCCGGCGGGCCGACCGGGTGCTCGCCATCTCCCGGTTCCTGGCCGATGGCCTGGTCTCGGAGTGCGGGGCCCCGGCGGGGCGGACGGCCGCCATGCCGCTGGGGGTGCGCGCCCCGGTGGCCCCGCCCCCGCCCGGGACGGCGCGGCCCCCGATGGTCCTGTTCGTCGGGACCCTCTACCCGTACAAGGACGCCGCGGTCGCCCTCGACGCCTTCGCCGCGGCCCGGCCCCGCCTCGACCCCGATGCCCGGCTCGTCGTCGTCGGTCGCGACCCCGACGGCGCCCAGCTCGACGCCCTCACCCGCCAGGCGGCCGACCTCGGCATCGCGTCGACTGTCGAGCTGCGGGGCAGCGTCACCGACGAGGTCCTCTGGGACCTGTACCGAGAGGCCGCGGCGCTGGTCATGCCCTCCCGCTGCGAGGGTTTCGGGCTCCCGGTGGCCGAGGCCATGGCGATGGGGGCACCGGTGATCGTCGCCGGCGCCACCTCGCTCCCGGAGGTCGTCGGTGACGCCGGCCTGGTGGTCCCCCCGGGCGACGTCACCGGCTTCGCCGATGCCATGGTGGAGGCCGTGGCCTCCGAGGAGCGACGAGAAGAGCTGGCGGCCCGAGGCCGCGCTCGGGCCGCCGAGCTGACCTGGGAGGCCGCGGCCTCGGTGCTGTACGAGACCGTCGAGGAGCTGCTCCGGTGAGCGCATCTGCCCGCGCCCGCCGGCTCGCCGGCCGAGCCGCCCGCCTGACCGACATCGCCCTCAGCCCGGGTGCGGTGTCGGCGGTGCGTCACTGCCGCCCCCTGTCGGCCGCCGCGTTCCGGCTGGTGTCGGGGCTGGCCGCCGCCGGTGCCGACCCCGACCTGGTCGTCGACGTCGGTGCCAACCGGGGCCAGTTCACCGCCGCGACCCTGCACCGGTGGCGCCGGTGCCGGGTGGTCGCGTTCGAGCCGATCCCGGACCTGGCCTCCGCCGTCGCGGCCATCGACCCGCAGCGGGTCACCGTCGAGCAGGCCGCGGTCGGCGCCGAGGCCGGCACCGTGGCGGTGCACGTCCACCACTACGCCCCGTCGTCCTCGATGCTCGACGCGCTCGACCCGGCCGAGGAGCTGCGCGTCGAGCGGGCCCCCCAGGTGCGCCTCGACGACGCCCTGCGGGATGTCGACCTGACGCCCGAGGTCGTGCTGAAGCTCGATGTCCAGGGCCTGGAGCTGGCGGTCCTCGACGGTGCCGCGGAGGTCCTCGGGCAGGTCGACTGGTTGCTCGTCGAGCAGGCGTTCCGACGGGCCTACCGGGACCAGCCGTTGTTCGACGACGTCCATCGGGCCCTGGTCGACCGGGGCTTCGCCCTGCTCCGCCCGCTCGACCACCAGGTCGTCGACGGCGAGGTCGTCGAGGTCGACTCGCTCTACGTGCCCCGACGCTGACCGCGGGCCGGCCCGCCCGGCGCGTCGTCGGCGGGGGCGGCGGCCGTGGCCGTGGTGGCGGCGGCTGCGGCGAGGCCGATCACGATCGGGAACCACAGCCACCGGTCCCACAGGGTGTTGGACACCGTGCCCGAGGCCAGGTACGCGACGTACATCGCCAGCGCGCCCGCGACGATCGGGTCCGAGCGGCCCCGGGCCAGGGCGCGGAGGATGGCGGTGGCCATGGCCGTGAAGGCGACCACCGCGAGGACGCCGCCGACGTCGACGACCTGGATGAAGATGTTGTGGGCCTCGGTGGCGTTGGAGAAGCCGGACCCCGTCAGCACGTTGCGGTCGACCCGCTCGATCACGGTCGCGGCCAGGGCGGCGCGTCCCTCGTCGCTCTGCTCGGTGCCGGCGCTCGGCCGGGTCACCCGGCCGAGCGCCGAGTCGGGGGCCGGCACCCACAGGCCCAGGGCGACGACGACCGCGGCGCCGGCGACGATCGCCGCCAGGTAGAGGGCGACCCGATGACGTCGGGTCACCACCAGGTACGTGCCGACGACGACGACCAGCCCCAGGACCGCGGCGCGCGACCCGCTCCGGCTCAGACCGACCAGCAGGGCCAGCCCACAACCGCCGGCGAGCCAACGGGCCCGGGTGGTGGCCGTGTCGGCCAGCCCGGCCAGCAGCGCGAGCGTGAAGGCGGCGCTCAGGCCCAGGACGTTCGGGTGGGAGGACAGGCCCGCGGAGCGGCCC
Source organism: uncultured Iamiaceae bacterium (assembly GCA_964416885.1). Classification (GTDB taxonomy): domain Bacteria; phylum Actinomycetota; class Acidimicrobiia; order Acidimicrobiales; family Iamiaceae; genus Iamia. The sequence goes on along the minus strand of CAYQGF010000017.1, from coordinate 2,423 downwards.
ACGACGGGGTTGACCGTCACCATGCTGACCAGAGCGCTGGCGGTGCTGCCCAGGACGTAGGCCCACGCCATCTGGCGGACCTCGGCCGCCCGGGGGGCCAGGGACGCGACCGCCAACGGGAAGGCGACGGTCGCGACCGTGAACCGGGTGATGTTGAGGATGCTCTCGACGGTGTCGGCGGAGTGGAAGGTGCCGATCAGCCCGGCCACCGCCAGCGTCCCCGCCGCGGCCGCCACCGGGGCGACCGGGCCGAGCGGCTCGCGCCCCCGGCGGACCAGGCTGCGGAGGGCGGCCACCCCGATGCCGGCCAACAGGAAGATGTCGGTGACGCCGCCGATGGGCTCGACCCGGACGCCGTCCATCGGCGCCACGAAGGCGGCGGCGAGCAGCAGCCACCAGGCGACCGCCCAGGCGCCTCGCCGGGGCCGGGGAGGGTGGTCGTCCTCGCTCCGGCGCCGGGCCTCGCCGGTGTCGGCCTCGGGGGCGGCTCGCGTCTGGCCGGCCCGGTCCACACCGTGACGATAGTGGGCACCGTCGCCCCCGGGGATGGCCCGCCGGGCCCGATCAGGCGGGGTGGGGCGGGTCAGGTGGGGCGGAGGCCGGTGCCGATGCAGATGGCGTTGGCCGCCTCGAAGGGGTGGCCGTAGGCGTGGGCCAGGGCCTCGTCGGCGTCGACCTCGGCCCAGGTGCCGTCGGGGCGCCGGGCGAGGAAGCGGCGCTCGGCGAAGGGGAGGGCGTCGTCGCGGACCAGGGCGTCGAGCGCGGTGTTGTAGCCCATCGGGACGGTGACGAGGACGGGGCCGTCGGCGACCACCAGGTCGCCGAGGCGGGCGAGCACCCGCTCCAGCTTGGCCGGGTCGCGGGGCTCCTCGTCCCAGCCGACGTGCTCGAGGGTCGAGATCGACAGGAGGGCGTCGAACGGTTCGGCGGCCGTGAAGGTCTCGATGTCCTCGCTGAGGACGCCGGGCCGGACGTCGTACTTGTCCACCACGACGTGGTCGACGCGCCGGTCGAAGTGCCGGGTCACGTTGCCCACCTCGAGGAGGCGGGTGCCCCGGTGGCGCTCGACGAACTCGAGGGCGAGGGGGATCTCGACGGCCCGCTCGTTGCGCCAGGTCGTGGTGTAGTCGTGCACGAAGTAGCGGCGGCTGGTGCCGGCCAGGGTGAAGCTCTGGCGCCCGAGGCGGCGACGGTGGATCGGGGCGCCGATGTAGGCCCCGGCTCGCCGGGCGGCGCGCCAGGGGTACTCGGGGAGCCGGCGCCAGCCGAGCTGACGGGCCCGGGTCACCAGCCGGTAGGGGCCCCAGTACTGGACCCGTTGGCTCACCACGGTCGGTCGGGGCGCTCCCGGCCCGGCTCGTGACGGTCTGCGTCGAACACCCCCGGATCGTAGGCCTCGCCGGTCGCCACGCCCGCGGCTGGCGATGGCGTGGCCCACAGGCCAACCCGACGCCGCCGCCCTCGCTCCTACCGATCGTGGCGGCACGCGAGCCGGCGTCGGGTGGGCTCGGGCGGGGAGGCCATGACAGGGTGCGGAGCATGAGCGGCGAGGAGCCCTGGGCGCTGGACCTCGACGGGGTCATCTGGCGAGGCGACCGGGCCATCCCCGGGTCGGCGGCCGCAGTGGCGGCCCTGCGGGAGCGGGGGCACCGGGTCGTGTTCGTCACCAACAACTCGTCACAGCTGGTCGCGGCGGTGGAGGCCAAGCTGGCCCGCCACGGGATCGAGGCGGTCGGCGCGGTGCGGACCTCGGCTCAGGCCGCGGCGACGCTCGTGACGTCAGGGGAGCGGGTGCTGGTGTGCGGGGGTGAGGGGCTGGTCGAGGCCGTGACCTCGGTCGGCGCCGAGCCGGTCGTGAACGCCGGGGTCGACCCCGGCCCGGTCGACGCCGTGCTGTGCGGGTACTGGCGGGCCGTCGACTACGACCGGCTGCGCTGGGCGGCCACGTCGGTCCATCGGGGCGCCCGGCTCCTGGCCAGCAACGACGACGCCACCTACCCGGCGGCGGAGGGCATCCTCCCGGGCGGGGGCGCGACCCTCGCTGCGGTCGAGCGGGCGGCTGGGGTGACGGCGACGGTCGCCGGCAAGCCTCACGCTCCCATGGCGAACTGGCTGCGCGCCGAGCTGGGGCCGAGCGGGACCGTGGTGGGGGACCGGCCCGACACCGACGGCCTGCTCGCGGGCGCCATCGGCTGGCGTTTCGCCCTCGTCCTCAGCGGCGTGACCACCACCGCGGCCGGCGTCGATCCCGCCCCCGACATCGTCGTCATGGACCTCGCCGCCCTCGTCGGGGCTGCGGGTGCCGACCTTGCATCCTCGGGTTAGCGTCCTGCTTGCAGTTGCAAGCGGAAGGCGGGTAACCTCGCGACCATGGCTGACAACCCCTTCAAGCGGTACCTCGACGCCGGGGTCGCGTTCACGGC
>CAYQGF010000016.1:18790-24525 GCA_964416885.1 uncultured Iamiaceae bacterium | reverse complement strand
GGCCGTGGGGCAGCTCGTCGACGAACATCACCTTCTCGGGGCACTTGTACCGGGGGAGCCGGAGGGCGGCGAAGGCGTTGACGTCGTCCTCCTCGATGTCGCGCCCGTCGGCGACGACCACGAAGGCCTTGACCGCCTCGCCCGAGTAGGGGTGGGGGACGCCGACCACGGCACAGTCGGCGATGGCCGGGTGCTCGAGCAGCACCTCCTCGACCTCGGCCGGGAAGACGTTGAACCCGCTCACGATGATCAGGTCCTTGGCCCGGTCGACCAGGAAGAGGTAGCCCTCGTCGTCGACCACGCCGACGTCGCCGGTGCGCAGCCAGCCGTCGTCGGTGACGACCGGGCAGGCGCCCTCCTCGTCGCCCCAGTACCCCTTGAAGACGTTGGGGCCGCGGACCCAGATCTCGCCCTCGTCGCCGATGAGCACGTCCTCGCCGTCGTCGTCGACGAGCCGGACCTCGACGCCGTCGAGCGGAGCGCCGATCGAGCCGGACCGCGGCGGGAGCCCGATGCCCGAGGTCACCACCGGCGACGCCTCGGTGAGCCCGTACCCCTCGACCAGGTCGAGGGCGAAGCGCTGCTTCATCCGCTCGACGATGTCGGGGCTGAGGGCGGCGGCGCCGGAGGTCGCCATGCGGACGTTGGCGAACGCCCCCGGCGGCAGCCCCGGGAGCGACGCCCACGCCCCCCACATCGCCGGGGCACCGGCGATGATGGTGACGCCGTGACGCTGGATCGCCTCGGCCGCGGACTGGGGGTCGAACCGCTCCATCAGGAGCGCGGCCGAGCCGGTGCGCAGGCAGACCCCGAGGATCGCGTTCAGCCCCATGATGTGGAACAGGGGCAGCACGCAGAGGCTGACGTCGCCGTCGACCTTCTGGACCTCCTGGACCGAGAGCACCTGGTCGATGTTCGACAGCAGGTTGCCGTGGGTCAACATCGCCGGGCGGGGCGAGCCCGCGGTGCCGCTGGTGAACATCAGCACCGCGCAGTCGTCGTCGGCGCGGTCGACCATGGGCACCGGCTCGACCGACAGCAGGTCGTCGAGCCGGACCGCGCCCTCGATGCCCTGGGAGCTGGTGGTGACGATGTGCTGGAGGGTCGGCACCGCGGCGCGGTCGATGCTGGTCATGGCGGCCTGGCCCGACGGGCCGACGATGACGACCTCGGCCCCGACCTCGGCCAGCTGGCTCTGGAGCGCCCGGGCCGGGCTGAGCGGGTTGAGCGGCACGACGATCGCCCCGACGCCGAGGGCGGCCAGGTACGAGGCGACGAAGTACCAGTTGTTGGCGCAGACGAGCACGACCCGATCACCGGGTTCGACGCCCAGCTCGGCCAACCCCCCGCGCAGGTGGGCGACCTGCTCCCGCAGGGTGCCGTAGGTCGTGACCCGGCTGCGGCTGATGAGGGCGGGAGCCTCGGCCGGGTGCGGGTCGATGATGGACGCCAGGTTCACGGCCGGACAGTTGATCACACCAGCCCGCCCGGCGCGCCAGCGCTCCACCAGCCCGGACAACGAGCGCGATCGAAGACGAGGACCGACGGCCCGGCGCGCCAGCGCTCCACCAGGCCGGACAACGAGCGCGATCGAAGACGACCAGCCCGCAGCCCGGCGGAGCCGCTGGGGAGCCCGAGGGGCCTCCCCTCGGACGAAGCCGATCGTCGCCGAGGCACGAGGCGTCGTCGGCTGGGACTTCAGTGCGAGCGCAGCGAGCGCCCCAAGTTCGGACCGAACGGAGCGAGCGCCAGCGAGCGAGTGAGGCCGAGGCCTCAGCGAGCCAAGAAGAAGAGCTGGAGGACGGCGGCGCCGAGGATCAGCACCAGCAGCAGGGCGAGGACGATGGTCGTTCCAGGGCGCATCGGGCTCAGGTCTCCTTGCGGCGGAGGGCGACGGGGCTCGACACGCCGGCGGTCTCGGGCATCGCGGCGGCGTCGAGGGGGGCGAGGGTGACCGCGGCGCTGGCGTCGATGCCGAGCTCGGCGGCGGCCGAGCGCTGGTCGAGGACCAGGGCCAGCAGGCCGTAGGAGTCGACGGCGAGGCCCAGTTCGCCGGCGGCCAGCTCGGCGTAGGCGGCGACCCGGCGGGCGGTGCGCTCGGCGCCCTCGATGCGCACCAGCACCCGGTCGCCGGCCAGGCCCAGGGGCTCGAGGTCGTCGGGGCCCAGGTTGAGCTGGGCGTTGCCGTAGCGGTCGACCCACAGGACCTCGGCGCCGATCCCGTCGTCCTCGATCTGCGGGAGGGGGAAGAGCCCGGGGCGCAGGGTGATCGGGTCGACGTCGGGGCCGAGCTCGTCGAGCGGCACGCCCCGGCAGAGGGCAGCCGCGGCGGGCGCAAAGACGTCGCGGCCACCGAAGGTGGGGCCGGGCGCCTCCAGCCGGTGCTCGTCGGTGGTGATCTCGACCACCCGCGTCGCCCCGCCGACCATGGCCACCGCCGGGGCGAGGAGGCCGTTGTCGGGGCCGACGAGCACCGATGCCCCGTCGCCGACCTCGACCGCGATGCCCCGGCGGTCGGTGCCGACCCCGGGGTCGACGACGGCGAGCACCACGCCGGGGGCGAGGTACTGGGCGCTGCGGGCCAGCGTGAGTCCTCCGGCCCGGACGTCGTGGGGCGGGATGTCGTGGGTGACGTCGACGACGTGCACCTGCGGGGCGAGGGTGCGGATCACCGAGTGGACGACGCCGACGAACTCGTCGCCGCGGCCGTAGTCGGACAGGAACGAGATGGTGTCGTAGCGGAGGTCGGCGGAGCCGGTCCCGGCGCTCACGCGCCCAGCTCCCGGCTCCGCTCGGTGGCGGCGACCACGGCGTCGGCGATGGCCGCCCGCACCCCGCCGGCCTCCAGGGCGCGCAGGCCGGCGGCGGTGGTGCCGCCGGGCGAGGTCACGTCGGCCCGCCGGTCGGCCGCGCTGCGGTCGCCCTCGGTCAGGAGCGTGGCCGCCCCGAGCAGGGTCTGGGTGGCGAGGGCCTGGGCGACGGGCCGGGGCAACCCGACCAGGACCCCGGCATCGATCAGGGCCTCGGCGACGAGGAAGACGTAGGCCGGTCCCGACCCCGACAGGCCGGTGACGGCGTCGAGCTGGGCCTCGGGGGCCCGCACCACGGTGCCGACGGCCGCCAGGACCTGCTCGGCCCAGTCGAGGTCGGCCTCGGTGGCGTGGGAGCCGCCGGCGATGGCGGCCGCACCGACGCCGACCAGGGCGGGGGTGTTGGGCATCGCCCGCACGACGGGCGTGCCGGCGGGGACGGCGGCCTCGATGGCGGCGGTGGTGACGCCGGCGGCGATCGAGAGCACCCGGGTCGGGGCCAGCCCGGCGAGCGACGGAGCCACGTCACCGGGCTTCACCGCGACGAGGGTGTCGACCGCGGTGGCGTCGTCGCCCGGTTCGGGCCGGACGTCCAGCCCGGGATGGGCAGCGGCCAGCTCGTCGCGGCGGGCGGCTGCGACCTCGACGACCACGATGTCGGTCGCGGGCGCCCACCCGGACCCGACGAGCCCGGCGACCAGCGCCTCGCCCATCTTCCCCCCGCCGATCACCAGCAGCCGTGCCATGGCTCGGGAACCTACCCCGTGGCCCTTTGGTCACCAGGGGTCAGGCCCCGAGCGACACCGCCCGGCTCAGCCGACGTGGGTGGCGTGGCGGTCGGCGATGACGGAGAAGAGCCCGGTGAGGGTGTCCTCGAAGCTGCCCGAGCCGGTGTCGCCGATGTCGAGGGTGAGGGTCATGCTCACGACCTCGGCGGTGCGGATCACGTGCAGGTCGACCAGGCTCTGGATCGGGGTGCCGTCGGGCAGGGTGGCGGAGAGGGCGCCGGACAGGCCGAGCGACTCCTCGGCCAGGGGCGGGTCGTCGACCTGCGGGACCAGGGTGAGCGTGGCCTCCGACCCCTCGTCCGACGCTCCGGTCTCGGCGACGGAGGCGACGCAGTCGGCGAACGCGTCCGTGCCGACCTCGGCGACCACGGCGGTGGCCGTGGCGGGCGAGTCGAAGACGACCGTCTGCATGCTGACGACCTGACCGGAGCTGCCGTCGGGGCTGGAGACCGAGAAGTCGCCGGTCGCGGCCTTGCCCACGGTGGAGGCGGGCAGGTCGACGGTGGTGAAGCAGGCGTCGATCTCGTCCTCCTCGTCCTCGTCGGCCGGCTCCTCGGTCCAGCCCTCGGCGAAGTCGTCGATGGTGAGGTTGATCGACTGGGCCAGGGCGACGGCCTCGTCGGCGTCACCGACATCGCCCGTGGTCTCGGTGGTCTCGGCGGTGCCGAAGTTGCCCGGTGCAGAGGTGGTCGTCTCCTCCGGGGCGGTGGTCGTCGTCTCCACCGCCGTCGTCGTGGTCGTGGCGGCGTCGTCGTCGCCGTCACCACCGCACGCTGCGAAGAGCAGGGCCAGTGCGCCGGCACCGGCCAGCGCCCGGGTCAGGGCTCGGTTCATGGATCGTCCTCCGTCGCAGCGACGCCCGGCATTCGGGCCGGGGCATGGTGGCACACCCGCCGGATCCATCGACACCACCCACGCTTCCGAGACGACTTGAAACAGCATGAAAGTGCATGACATGCCGGAGGTCGGGGTAGGACGGCTCCGGCCCCCATACGGAGGGTCGGTCGCCCAGCGTTCGGGGAAGTGCGCGGCGACCGCCCTCCCGGGGGAGGCCCGCCGGCCGCCGATCGCCGGCGGAGACCGGGGGTGCGGTCAGCGGCCGCCGAGCAACGACGCGAAGCCGATGCGGAGGGCGGGACGGAAGCAACGCTCGACCGCGTCGTGGTGCATCCCCAGGACCTCGTCGATGTCGTCGCGGACCAGCGGGGCGTTCGGGACCTCGCCGACCAGGTACACCGCGTCCTCGTCGCCGATGGCGAAGGCCACGCCCCGCAGGCCGATGTTGCGACGCAGGAGGTGCTCGTAGAAGGCCGTCGGGTCGTCGACCGGCGCCGGCAACACATAGGTCTCGTGGTGGAGGGTGCGCTGGCGGAGGTGGAGCCACACGGTCACGTGGTCCTTCTCCTCGCCGGCCATGCGGACGAACCAGCGGCGGTGGCCCGTCTCGTCCCGGTCGATGGCCTCCACCAGCGGGTTGTCGGCCCGGACCTCCTCCAGCCAGCCGTCGACCTGCCGGGCGATCTCGTCCAGCTCCTCCCCCGATGCCGGCGCCGTCACCATGCCGAGCAGGTTACGCAGCGCAGTCGACGGGGCCGCGGGTGGTGACGTCGGCGTAGACGTCGGCCAGGGCGCGGGCGGCGTCGGACCAGCGGTAGCGGAGCGCCCGGGCCGCGGCGGCGGCACCCATCTGCTGGGCCCGCTCGGGGAGGCAGAGCACGGTGTCGAGGGCCGAGGCCCACGCCGCGGGGTCGCGGCCGGCGACGAGGAGGCCGGTGCGGCGATGGTCGACGAGCGTCGTCAGCCCACCGACGTCGGCCGCGACGACCGGGCACCCGCAGGCCGCGGCCTCCAGGGCGACCAGCCCGAAGGACTCGGACCGGCTGGGCACGATCACGGCGTCGGCGGCCCGGTACAGCGACGAGAGCTGGTGGTGGGGCCGGGGGGCGACGAAGCGCACCCGGTCCTCCAGCCCGGATGCCGTGACCATGGCCTCGACCTCGGCCAGGGCGGCCCGACCCTCCGCCCCGCTCGGCCCGCCGCAGACGACGAGGACGGCGTCGCGGGCCCACGTCTGCTCGAGGGCGGCCACGGCGACGTCGAGGCCCTTCAGCCGCTGGATCCGCCCGACGAACAGCAC
>CAYQGF010000016.1:0-18690 GCA_964416885.1 uncultured Iamiaceae bacterium | reverse complement strand
CGGCCACGGCGACGTCGAGGCCCTTCAGCCGCTGGATCCGCCCGACGAACAGCACCACCGGCCGGTCGCCCAGGTCGGCCAGGCCCGCCGCCTGCCGGGCCGGGCCCTTGGGGCCGGGTGAGAACAGGGCGTGCTCGACGCCGGGCGGGACGATGGCGATGCGGGGCCGGGGGACGCCGTAGAGGTCGACCAGTTGGGCGACCTCGGCCGGGCACGAGGCCAGCACGGCATCGGAGCACGCCATGACCGCGGCCTCGGCCTCGGCCCGGGCCTCGGGCTCGGGGTCCCCGTGGAGCGACTTGACCCGGGCGAGGGTGTGGAAGGTCGACACGAGCGGGACGTCGAGGGCGTGCTTCAGCCGGTGCCCGGCGACGCCGGAGAGCCAGTAGTTGGCGTGGAGCACGTCGACGCCGCCGTCGGCCTCGATGGCGCCCTGCACCGCGTCGGCCCACTCGTCGAGGACCGCCGGCAGGTCCTCCTTGGCCAGCCGCGGGTCCCCGGCCGGCACGTGACGGACGCGGACACCCGGCTCGACCATGACCTCGGGGGGCGCCCCGTCGTCGGCGGTCCGCACGTACACGTCGCAGTGGTGGCCGGCGTGGGCGAGACCGGCGGCCAGCTCCCGCACGTACACGTTCATCCCCCCGCTGTCGCCGGTGCCGGGCTGGGCGAGCGGCGAGGTGTGGAGGCTCAGGAGGGCGACACGGGCCACGGCGCCGTCCAACACCGAGAGCGCGCCCGCGATTCCGTCAGGCCGCGTCGACGTCGCCGTCGGGCGGCACCGGCGCACCGTCACCGTCGGCCTCGTCGTCCGCGGCCGACGGGACGTCGCCGGGCCGGGCCGCGGCCCGGAACGACTCGTAGATCTGGATGAGGGTGCGCTTCTGCTCCTCGTCGATCCACGGGTCGCGGCGGATCTCGGCGACCAGGTCGGCCCCGTCGGGGCGCTCCTCGAGGATCCCGGCCCGGATGTAGAGCGTCTCGGAGCTGATCTCCAGGGCGCGGGCGATCTGCTGGAGGATCTCGGCCGACGGCTTCCGCAGGCCCCGCTCGATCTGGCTCAGGTAGGGGTTCGACACCCCGGCCATCTCGGAGAGCTTCCGCAACGAGAGATGCCCGATGTGCCGCTGCTCGCGGATGAACTCCCCCAGGTCGCGCCAGCGCTCCTCGAGCTCGGACATGTCCGCCAGGCTACGGCGTGCCCTCCCGGGGAGGAAACCCCAGCGAGCGCGGCGCGCACGGTCGCGAACGGTCGGGGCTAGTGCGCGGTGGTGAAGACCCCGACGGCCCAGACCCACACCGGCGCCAGCAACAGGTAGGAGTCGAGGCGGCGGACCGACGGTGCATGGGCGTCGGCCGCGGGCAGGATCGCCGACGCCGCCAGTTGGCCGAGGACGCACGCCACGGCGGCGAACGCCGCGAACGGCAGGACCTGGCTCCCCGAGAACGGCGGCACCCCCAGCACCAGCACGCTCCACGCGACGACCCCGATGGTGACGACACCGGTGACGGGGCCCTCGATGCTGTTCGACGCGCCCGAGCCGATCAGGAAGTCGCCCGCCTCGTAGGCGGACACGAACACGACCAGCACCACCGCGGCCCCGATCTCGAGGTCGTTGGTGAGGATCACCGCGGCCGCGGCGAGGCCGAAGGGGATGGCGCACCCGACCGTGTTCCCCGCGGCCGACAGGATCCGCTCGCGCCCGAGCGGGGTCAGGGCCACGTGGGCGACCGCGGCCCCGACCACCAGCAGGATGGCGATGCCGACGTAGCGGGCGCCGGCGGCTCCGGCGGCGGCCACCACGGCCGCGCCCAGCCCGGCGACCAGCGGGTCGGCGGCCACGCCCCGCTCCCGCCACCGCAGCGAGGCCTCGAGAGCGGCCCAGCCGGCGGCGATGGCGAAGATGAAGGTGACGACCCACCAGCCGACGGCGATCGCCGCCACGACCGCCACGAACCACAGGACACCGAGGACGACCTTGGGGCCGTCGGTGTCGTAGACGACGGCGTAGCGCTGGCCGACGGCGGTGCGCTTCTGGCGCGCACCGCTGACCCTGCGCTCCTTGCCCCGGATGGTGACGTGGCCGGTGACGGGCACGCCGACGGAGCGCATCCGGGTGAGCACGGTGGCCCGGCCGCCCCCGGGCCCGGGCTCGCCACCGTCGGTCGAGGGGGCCAGTGGTGTTCCCGTGACCGTCGGGACCCGGGTCAGCTCGCTGGGCTCGAGCGGGGGTGACGACGGCGGGCGGCTCGGTCGGGGCGGCCGGGCGCCGACCGGCTTGGGCCGCGGGGTCTTGCCGCCCCGGACCCGCACGGCCTCGGCCTCGGCCGCCGGCCGGCGTCGGGCCTCGGCCGCGCCGGCGGCCGCGGGCCGACCACCGTCGGGGCGGGGGGCGGAGGGAGGACGTTCGTTCCGAGGCCGAGGTTCCGGCCGGGCCCGGCCCCCGGTCTCGGCCCGGCGCCGGGCGCCCGCACCGGCGCCAGCGCTGTCGCGGGCGGCGGCGCGCCTCGCGTCCTCGGAGGCCGGCCGGCGGGCGTCGGCCCGACGCGCCGCGGCCTCCTCGGCCCGGGGCGAGCGGCGGGGTGCGGGACGACGGTCCGACGTCGGCGGCTCGACCGGCCGGAAGCGGGGCCGGTCGTCCCCGTCGGGGCCGCTGCCCCCCGAGACCGGGGGCAGCACGGCGACCTCGTCGCCGGGCCCGACGGGGTCGCTCCCGGCGGCGGGCTCGCCGTTGCACCACACCCGGCTGGCCGCCGCCACCTCGGCGAAGGCGGGGCCGAAGCGCGCCCGCGCCGCGGCCAGCACCTCGTCGACGGTCGCACCGGCCACCTCGGCGGAGGTGGTCCCAGCGGCCTCGCGGGCGGCGGCGAACAGCCGGAGCACGGGCATGGCGGGGTCGGAGCCTACTGGCGCCCCCTGCGGTGCTCCCCGTCCACCCGTTCCGGGGGGTGGCTCCGGCGCCGATAGGTTGGCCGGCCGTGGTCGACGTCCGGGTGCTCCTCGTGCGCCACGGCGAGTCGACGTGGAACGCCGACGGCCGCTGGCAGGGCCAGTCCGACCCGCCGCTGACCGCCCGGGGGCGGGAGCAGGCGGTCGCCGCAGCCGCCGGGCTGGCTGCCGCGGTCGACGAGGTCGAGGCCGTGGTGTCGTCGGACCTCGAGCGGGCGCGGGTCACCGCCCGGCTGCTGGCCCGGACGGCCGGCTGCGGGCCGGTGCTGGTCGACCCGGCGTTCCGCGAGCGCGACGCCGGCGCCTTCTCGGGCCTGACCCGCACCGAGATCCACCGGCTCCACCCCGGGCTGCTGCCCGACGACCCGGTCCGCCGGCCGGGCACCGAGGACGACGGCCTGATCGCCCCCCCGGGATGGGAGCCCGACGAACTGCTGTCGGAGCGGGCCTGGACCGGCATCGGGGCCGTGGCCGGTCGGCTCGACGCGGCCGACGCCACCACCGCCGTCGTCGTCACCCACAGCGGGTTGATCTACGCGATCGAGCGGGACCTCGGCCTGGAGCGGGCCCGGATCGCCAACCTCGAGGCCCGCTGGCTCCACCGGGTCGCCGGCGCGTGGTGTGCCGGGCCCCGGCTCCTGCTCATCGACCCGGCCCGCGCCACCGTCACCAGCCCCGACCAGCTCTGAGCCCGCCGTCGGGGCGGACGGTCACGAGTTGGTGTCTGACACCAAGTGCGCGCCGCAGGCGGTGCGGGTGGGGTCGCCGGCCAGCAGGTCGTCGTCGATCGGGCCGTCGCAGGTGACGCAGCGGCCGTAGGTCCCGGCGTCGAGGCGGTCGAGGGCGGCCTCGACGGCGGCCAGGTCGGCGGTCACGGCATCGAGGTCGAGGCTCGTGGGCTCCACGGCCGCCACCCTACGGCGCGGCCCGGCGGGCGCGACGACGGTCGCGCCAGCGGGGCCGGGCCGGGCGGCGGTCGATCTTGCCCCGGTTGGCCCGGGCCCGGGCCAGCAGGGCGGCACCGACACCGGCCACCACCACGCCTCCGGCCCCGGCCAGCACGACCGGGGCCACCAGCGGGTCGTCCTCGTCGGGGCCGACCGCCGGGCGGCCGACCGGGGCCGCCACCTCGTCGGCGACGGTGGTCGTCGGGCCGGTGCCGGGGTCGGCCTCGCTCGAGGCCGGCTCCGGGACCGTGGTCGACGTCGTGGTGGTCGTCGTGGTCGTGGTGGTGGGGCCGCCGGCCAGGCCCTCGGGCACGGGCGGCAGCCGGTCGCCGGTGGTGTCTCCGGCGACGGCCAGCATGAAGCCGGCGTCGAGCAGCTCGCGGGCGTGGGCGTAGTGGGCCTCCGAGCCGAGGACCACGGCCAACAGCGTGCGACCGTGGCGCCGGGCCGCGCCGACGAAGGTCATGCGGGACCGCTCCGTGTAGCCGGTCTTGATCCCGATGGCGCCCTCGTAGGCGTCGAGGAAGCGGTTGAGGTTGGTGACCGAGTGCTCCTTGCCGTCGCCACCGATCCACACGTGGTCGGGCGCGACCGCGATGGCCGCCAGCTCGGGGTCGGCCAGGAAGGCCCGGCCGGCGATGGCCAGGTCCCGGGCGCTGAGCCGGTTCCCGCCCTCGACCGAGCGGTCGTCGTCGAGCCCGGCCGGGTCGTACACGACCGGGTCGTCGGTCATCCCCAGCCGCTCGGCCAGCGCCTGCACCTGCTCGTGGTAGCCGGGCATCGAGCCCCCGCCGGCGGCCTGCCCCAGCGCCCAGGCCGCGTCGTTGCAGGAGCAGTGGAGCATGGCGTAGGCGAGGTCCTCGACCCCCCACCGCTGGTACTTGCCGAAGCCGATGCGCCGCGGTGGCGCCAGGGTCGCGGTGGCCGAGATGGCGATGTCGCCGTCCCAGTCGAGGTTCTGACGGGCGAGCAGGGCCGTCAGGATCTTGGTGGTGCTGGCCGGGGGGAGCGCCTCCCGGGCGTTGTTCTCGGTGATGACCTCGCCGCTCTCGACGTCGACGACGATCGACGCCAGCGGCGGGGGGACCGGGGCGACGGTGTCGGTCGGGCCCGGTGGCTCCTGGGCCGCGACCGGGGCGACCGGCCCCGCTCCGGTCAGCGCCGCCACGATGGCGACCACGAGCAGGGCCGCACCGCACCTCGTCACCGCCCGCCGGACCATCCGGCCATGGTGGCCCAACGCACGGTGCCGCGGCCAAGCGCCCCCGCCCGCGGCAGGTGAGGCGGCGGTGAGGTCGACGTCAGTCGCGGCCCACGCGGCTGCCGGCGTCGACGGCGCGCATCACCCTTGCGGTGAGACCGGGCGCGACGGTCGCCAGGGTCGAGGCGGCCCGGAGCTCGGGCGGGGCCACGAACACCTCGGCCCGGTCCTTCTCGATCGCCCGCACGACCCCGGCCGCGACCGCGGCCGGGGTCGACGTCCGGACCCCGGACGGCAGCTCGACGTCGCCCTCGTGGAACATGCCGGCGTCCCGGATGAAGCCAGGCTCGACGATGCTCAGCCCGACCCCGGTGCCGTCGAGGTCCTGGCGGGCCGACAGGGCGAAGCCCCGCAGCCCGAACTTGGTGGCGTTGTACATCGCGGTGCCGGGCGACGGGGCCAGGCCGGAGAGCGAGCCGATCAGGACCACGTGGCCCGGCGTCCCGGCCGCGAGGTGGGCCTGGGCGAAGGCGGTGGTGAGGACGATCGGGGCCCGCAGGTTGGTCTCGATGGAGGCGTCGACGTCGGTCACGTCCAGGCCGGGGAGGGCGGCGGAGGCCCCGATGCCGGCGTTGGCCACCAGGATGTCGACCGCGGCCGCCCGCTCGGCCAGCCGCTCCACGGCGGCCCGGTCGGTGAGGTCGGCGGTGACCGCCTCGCCCCCCAGCTCCTCGGCCAGGGCCTCGATCCGGTCGGTCCGGCGGGCGGTCAGCACCAGCTTCGCCCCCCTCCCGGCCAGGTCCCGGGCGATGGCCTCGCCCAGGCCTCCGCTCGCCCCTGTCACCATCACCGTGCGCCCGTCGATCTGCATGGCCGGAGATCTTGGCCGCCGCCCCGCCCCCCGGACGAACGGTGCCGACGAGCGGGCACCCGGCCGGCGATGGGGCAGGCTGGGGGCGTGTACCGCGAACGGGCGTCGACCCTCACCGGAGCGGTGGCCTGGACCTCCGTCGCCGACGGGCGACCGACCCGCGTCCTGCCCGACGGGTGCATCGACCTGCTGTGGTTCCACGACCGGTTGGTGGTCGCCGGCCCGGACACCACCGCCTCGCTGTCGGTCGCCCCGGCCGGTTCGCTCGTGGCGGGGGTGCGGATGGCCCCGGGCACGGCGCCGAACCTCCTGGGCGTCCCGGCCCACGTCGTGCGCGACGACCGGGTCGCCCTCGCCGACCTCTGGGGCGACGCCGCGGTGCAGCCCCTGGAGGACGCCGTCGCCCCGACCGCCGCCCGGGCCGAGGACCTGACGGCCGCGCTGGAGGCGGTCCTCGCCACCCGAGCGAGCCGGGCCCCGGCCCTCGACCCGCTCCTCTCCGAGGTGGCGCGCCGGGCCCGGCGGGACGAGACGGTGGGGACGATCGCCCGGGAGGTCGGGCTGAGCCCCCGTCAGCTCCACCGCCGCGCCCTCGACGCCTTCGGCTACGGCCCCAAGACCCTCGCCCGCATCCTCCGCCTCACCCGCGCCCTCGACGCGGCCCGGGCCGGCACCGCCCTGGCCACCGTCGCCACCGAGCACGGCTACAGCGACCAGGCCCACCTGGCCCGCGACGTCCGGGCCCTCACCGGCACCACCCTCGGGGGGCTGGGCCTGACCCGGGCCGCCTGACGAGCTCGACGGCCCGAGGCCTGTCCGATCCGTCCAAGACGCGGCCGGCCGGGCGCGCGACGGTGGGGCCATGCCCACCCCCCGCCTCGACCTGTTCGGCCTCGTCGTCTCGGACATGGCCACGACCCTCGCCTTCTACCGCCGCCTCGGGCTCGACCTCCCCCCCGAGGCCGACGACGCCCCGCACGTCGAGGTGACGCTCCCGGGCGGGCTGCGCCTGGCCTGGGACACCGCCGAGGTCGTGGCCTCGTTCGACCCCCACTTCGTCATGCCCACCGGGCCCCAGCGGGCGACCTTGGCGTTCCTCTGCGAGGGCCCGGCCGCCGTCGACGCCACCCACGACGCCCTGGTCGCGGCCGGTGCGCCCAGCGCCCTCGCCCCCTTCGACGCCCCGTGGGGCCAGCGCTACGCCGCCGTCCTCGACCCCGACGGCGGCAGCGTCGACCTCTTCGCCCCGCAGGCCTGACCCCTTCGCACCGCCGGCGTGAACCCCTACGCTCAGGGGCATGGCCGACCCCGACCTCCCGGACGACGTCACCGTGGACCAGACCCGCGACAGCGTGGCGGCGACGACGATCGTCGATGCCCCACCCACCGAGGTCTTCGACTTCATCCGCCGACCCGCCAACCATGCGGTGATCAGCGGGGACGCCACGGTCAAGGGCCGCCGCACCGGTCCCGAGGTGCTGGGCGAGGGTGACCGCTTCGGGATGGAGATGAAGCTCGTCGTGCCCTACCGGATGACCTCCCAGGTCAAGGAGTACGTCCCCGACACCAGGATCGCCTGGGCCCACATGAGCGGGCACCGCTGGCGGTGGGAGGTGCGGCCGACCGACGACGGGAGGACCGAGCTGACCGAGACCTTCGACCTGTCGACGGCCCGGTTCGCCCCGCCGCTGCGGCTGGCCGGCTTCCCCGGTCGCCACCGCGCCAACGTGGCCCGCTCGGTCGCCAACGTCCGCGCCCACTTCGCCGCCGGCCCGGACCAGGGCTGAGGGCCCGCGTGCACGTCGCCCAGATCTGGCAGTACCCGGTGAAGTCGATGGTGGGCGCGACCGTCGAACGGGCCGAGGTGACGCCCACCGGCATCGTCGGCGACCGCACGTGGGCGGCGCGGGACCAGGTGCGGGGCGGCATTCGGGGCGCCAAGGTGCTCGGCGGGCTGATGCAGCTCTCGGCCCGGTACCTCGCCGGGGCGGGCGCCCCGGGCGGGGCGGTCGCCATCACCTTCCCCGACGGCGGCTCGGTCACCACCGACGACGCCGACGTCGACGCCCGCGTCTCGGCCGCCATCGACCACGAGGTGGTGCTCGAGCAGCTCCATCCGGCCGACGACCTCGACCACTACCGGCGCGGCGCGGCCTACCACGACGACCTGATGGAGGAGCTGCGGTCGATCTTCGGCCGGGAGGGCGACGAACCGCTCCCCGACCTGTCGCAGTTCCCGCCCGAGATCATGGAGTTCGAGTCGCCGCCGGGCACCTACTACGACGCCCACCCGCTGATGCTGATGACGACCTCGGCCTTCCGCTCCCTCGCCGAGGCGCAACCCGACAGCGCCATCGACCCCCGCCGGTTCCGGCCCAGCCTGATCGTCGACACCGGTGACGCCCCCGGCCACCCCGAGAAGGAGTGGGTCGGCCGGCGGCTGCGGATCGGCGCCGTCGAGGTCGACATCGTCGGCGGCTGCCCCCGCTGCGTGATGGTCACCCGGCGGGTCGACGACGACCTCCCGCAGGACCGCACCATCCTGCGCCACATCGTGCGCGACCTCGACCAGGACGTCGGCGTCTACGCCAGCGTGACCGACCCGGGCCCCCTCGCCGTCGGCGACGAGGTGGTCCTGCTCCCCTGAGCACCGCCGCCGGCGACGGGGCCGCGGTTTGGGTAGCGGTTACGGAGGACGACGCGGCCGGTCGTCCGTACCGTCGCCGGCATGGACACGACGACCGACGACATCAAGATCTCGCATCGGGACTGGGACGCGATGATGGGCCGCCTCGCCGCCCTCGAGGCCCGGTCCACCACCGCCGACGTCACGGCGACGGCGCCCACCGCCACGTCCGCCGGGGCGCCCCCGCCCGCCGGGGCGCCCGCACCGATGCTGGGCCGCCGCCGGGCCCTGCTCGGCCTGGCCGGGGCCGCCGCCGCGGGCGCGGTCGGCGTGGCGACCGTCGCCACCGCCTCGCCCGTCGCGGCCGCCGCCGGCGACCCGGTGAAGGCCGGCTACGCCACCGAGAGCAACCTGCCGACCCAGCTCCGGGTGACCGGCGGCGGGAAGGTCTACGGCCTGGGCGTGGTCGACAACAGCCCCATCAACGTCGGGACCACGACCAGCGCCCTGTACGGCCACGCGTCCGGCAACGCCTTCGGCACCGGGCTCCACGTGCAGACCATCGGGTCGGCCAGCGGTGCCCTGATCACCTCGGCGTCGGCGGGCCTGACCGCACGGAGCAGCAACAACGTCCTCCCGGCGCTGATCGCCGAGAACACCGGGACCGGGGTGGGGGCCCGGATCACCTCGAACCGCAACCACATCGAGCTCCAGGCCACCGCGGCGCAGGCTCCGCCCAGCCGGGCTGGCTCGACACCAGCCGGCGCCCTGGCCATGACGACGGCCGGCGACCTCTGGTACTGCGCCGTCTCCGGCACACCCGGCACCTGGCGTCGCCTCTCGGGGCCGACCACCGCCGGCTCGTTCCACGTCCTGCCCACGCCCGTCCGGATCTACGACTCCCGACCGGGGACGACCCCGAACGTCGGTGCCAAGACCCCGTTGCCGGCCAACGGGACCCGGGCGCTCGACCTCAAGGCCAACGGCAGCGGCGTCCCCGCCGGGGCGACCGCGGCCCTCGTGACGGTCCTCCTGGTGAACGCGGCCACGGGCGCCGGCAACTTCACGATCTGGCGGGGCGGGGCGGCCAAGCCCCAGGCCAACACCCTCGTCTGGGGCGGGAACGCCGGCCGCTTCACGACCACCGCGGTCACGGCGCTCGACGCCAACGCCTCCGTCCAGGTCCACGCCAGCCTCCGGACCAACGTGGTCATCGACGTGGTCGGCTACTACCGCTGAGTCAGCGGAAGGCGGGGGCCACCTCGGCCATCAGCAGGTCGAGGGTGTCGGCGGTCCGCGGCCGGTCGCCGAGGGTGAAGTCGGGGACGATCAGCTCGTCGAGCCCGGCCTCGGCCCACTCCCCGATGGTGGCGACCAGTTCCTCCGCGGTCCCGCCGATCGCGGGGCGGACGACGCTCAGCTCCTCGGCCTTGGCCTTCCCGTCGGGACCGACGAGCAGGAGGGCCTGGGTGGAGGTGTGGAGGGTGGCCGGGTCGCGGCCGGCGCCGTCGAGGGCCCGGTCGTAGCCCTGCTTCTTCTCCCGCCACAGGGCCGGCGTGCTCCACGTGTTCCACTCGTCGGCGTAGGTCGCCACGAGACGGGCCATGACGGTCTGGCCGCTGGAGCCGACCAGCAACGGCAACGGCCCGACCGGCTTGGGCTCCAGCGGGGCGTCGACCAGCGGGTAGCGGTCGCTCTCGACGGTGGTGCGGGGCTGGTCGCGCAGGCCGACGACCGCCTGGCAGGCCTGCTCGAACCAGGCCAGCCGGTCCCGGGTCGACCCGAGGTCGATGCCGTAGGCGTCGTGCTCGTTGACCTGCCAGCCGGCCCCGAGGCCCAACACCATCCGGCCGTCGGACACGTGGTCGATGGTGACGGCCTGCTTGGCCAGCACCGCCGGGTGCCGGTAGGTGTTGCCGGCGACCAGCGAGCCCAACCCGATCCGGGGCACGGCCGCGGCGAGCGCGGCCAACACGCTGAAGCACTCGTGCATCGGCCCATCGGTGGGGCCCTCGCCGTTGGGCATGAAGTGGTCGGCGACGTAGAGCCGGTCCCACCCGGTGGCCTCGGCGTGACGGGCCCGGGCGAGGAGGTCGTCCCAGGGGTGGGCGGTCGAGATCCAGTGGCTGAAGAGCATCGTCAGGACTCCGGGAGCTCGGGCTGCGGGTCGAGGTCGAAGCCGCCGAGGTGGGCGGTGTCGTTGAAGCGGCGGACGATCCAGCGCTCGGTGGTGACGACCAGGTGGGTGATCGAGCCGTTGTCGGCACCGACGAAGGCGAACCCCCGCTGGCCCTGGACCGCCTGGCGCACCAGCTCGCCGATCACCCCGCCGTGGGCGACGACGACGACCCGCTGGTCGGGGTGGGTGGCGACGATCCGCTCGATGCCGGTGCGGACCCGCAGGCCGAAGGCCTCCGACGGCTCGGCCCCGGGGATGGCGTCCCACCGCTGCTCGGCGAACATCCGCAGGGCGATCGGGTGGCCCTCGGCGACGTTCTTCCGGAACGCGCCCCCCTCCCACTCGCCCAGGTGCACCTCCCTCAGGTCGGGCACGACGATCGGTGTCAGGCCGAGCTTGGCCGCCAGGGGCGCTGCGGTCTGCTGGGTGCGGCGGAGGGGCGTGACGTAGATGGCGTCGACCCGCTGGTCGGCCAAGCGGTGGCCGACCCGTTCGGCCTGCCACAGCCCGTCGGGGGCGAGGGCGGGGTCGTCGTGGCCGTCGACGCTGGGGATCGGCACGCCGGGCACGACCGCGGCTGACTCGCCGTGGCGGACGAGGAAGACCTCGGTGGCGCCGGGCGGCCGCCGGAACCGGTGCTGGCGGTACTCGGTGGGCCTCTGGACGCCGTCGTCGCTCACCCGCCCGAACCTACCGACCGCCGGCCGCGGGCCCGTTCTGGGAGCAGAAGTGGCTGCTCCCGCGACCACTTCTGCTCCCAGAACGGCGCGGGCTAGGACGCGGCTTCGGCCTGGCGGGCGGCGATGATGCGGAGCGGGGGCTCCTTGGCCGGGGGCTGGCGCCGGGGCGGGCAGGCCTCCAGCAGGTGGGCGGTGACGTGGGCGATCTCGGCGATGGCCGCCTCGTAGGCCTCCTCCACCTTGGCGTTCGGGTGGCGGATGCCGGTGACCTTCCGCACGTACTGGCGGGCGGCGGCCTCGACCTCCTCGGTGGTGGCGGGCGGCTCGAGGCCGCGCAGCTCCGTGATGTTGCGGCACATGACAGCCAGGCTACGAGCGCCGCTCAGGCCTCGCGGGCGGTGGCGACGGCCTCGACCAGCTCCCGGATGGCGGCCGGGGCCTTGGACGGTGCGCCCGCATCATGGGGCGGCTGCGGGTCGTACTCGATGGCGAGCTGGAGGGCCATCGCCATGTCGGGGCCGTCGATGCGGTCGACGAGGGTCAGCGCCATGTCGATCCCGGCCGACACCCCTGCCGCGGTGACGACCTTCCCCCGCTCGACCACCCGCTGTTCGGTGGGCCGGGCGCCGTAGCCGGCCAGCTCCTCGTAGGCGACCCAGTGGGTGGTGGCGTCGAGCCCGTCGAGCAGGCCGGCGGCGCCGAGGACGAGGGCGCCGGTGCACACCGAGGTCGTCCAGGTCGTGGTCGGGTGGGCGGACCGCACCCAGTCGACGATCGGGTGGCCCTCGGCGGCGAGGCGCCGGGTGACGAAGCCGCCGGGGACGAGCAGGACGTCGGGGGTCGGCACGTCGGTGAAGGTGTGCTCGACGGTGAGCCGGATCAGGTCGTTGTCGTCGTGGACGGGGCCGGCCTCGGCCGCGCACAGCACGACCTCGAAGCCGGGGCGGTTGCTGAACACCTGGTAGGGGCCGACGAAGTCGAGGGCGGTGAAGCCGTCGTAGAGGCCGATGGCGATCTGCACAGTGGTGTCTCCTGGGTCAGGGGTCGGTGGGTCAGCCCGCCGCCGGCTGGGGCGCCGGGACGGTGCGGAAGTGGTGGCGGTAGGCGGCCGGCGTGGTGCCGACCCGGCGGCGGAAGGCCCGGTGGAGGACCTCGGCCGAGCGCAGCCCGACCCGCGGGGCGATGGCGGCGACGGTCAGGTCGGTGGTCTCCAGGAGGCGGCGGGCGGCCTCGACCCGGAGGGCCTCGACGGCCGCGGCCGGGGGTTCGCCGGTCTCGGCCCGGAACGCCCGGCCGAAGCTGCGGACGCTCATGTGGCAGCGGGCGGCGAGGGCGGCGACCGACAGGTCCTCGTCGAGGTGGTCGGGCAGCCAGCGCTGGAGCTCGACCAGGGTCGGCGTGTGGGCCGGGCCGGCCGACAGCTGGGCGCTGAACTGGGCCTGGCCGCCGGGCCGACGCACGAACACCACCAGCCAGCCG
This sequence comes from uncultured Iamiaceae bacterium, assembly GCA_964416885.1. Lineage (GTDB taxonomy): Bacteria > Actinomycetota > Acidimicrobiia > Acidimicrobiales > Iamiaceae > Iamia. The sequence goes on along the minus strand of CAYQGF010000016.1, from coordinate 5,757 downwards.
GCGACGGCGTGGGCCAGCTCGGCGCCGTGGTCGTGCTCGATCAGGGCCAGGGCCAGGTCGATCCCGGCGGTCACGCCGGCCGAGGTCCAGCGGTCGCGGTCCCGCACGTAGATGCGGTCGGGCTCGACGGTGAGGTCGGGGTGGGCCGCGGCCAGGTCGTCGCACGTTGCCCAGTGGGTCGTGGCCCGGTGGCCGTCGAGCAGCCCGGCCGCGGCGAGCACGGCCGCGCCGGTGCACACGGAGGTGACCCGTCCGGCCCGACGCCCGACCGCGGCCAGGTCGGTGAGCAGGCCGCGGTCGGCCGCGGCGGCCCGGCTCCCCAGCCCGCCGACGACCATCAGCGTCTCGACCGGGACCTGGCGGGCGGCGACCTCGTCGAGGCCCACGAGGGGGGCGACCGGGATGCCGCAGGTCGACCCGACCGGCTCGCCGGTGGGGGTGGCCAGCACGACCTCGTAGCCCGGGTCGGCGCCGAGGAAGGTGGCGGTGCGGAAGGCCTCGGCCGGGCCGGCCAGGTCGAGCAGGTTGATGCCGTCGTAGGCGACGAGGAGCACGACGGAGGCGGCGGGCGAGGCGTCAGGCACGGCGTCATCGTGCGCCGCCGCCTCGATGGCGTAAAGGACGAGATCCTGATGATTCCGGCCACGCGACCTCAGGGCGGCGACCGCTCCGACCTGCGGCTGCTCCTCGGCGACCCGTTGCTCGTCGAATCGACGTCGAATCGACGAGCTACGGGCGACGTGACGACCAGGTGGGGCGGGCGGGGCAGGGCGGGCGGAGCGGCTCGTCGTCACGACCCGCGGCCCGATCCGGCCCGCGGCCCGATCCGGTCCGCGCCGGGCCGGTCGGCCAGGATCGACCGATGCGCGTTCCCTCGTCGTCGGGCACCACCATCGCCGTCCACGACCTCGGCGGGTCGGGGCCGACCCTGCTCATCTGCCACGCCACCGGGTTCTGCGGTGGGGCCTACGCGCCGCTGGCCCAGGCCCTCGCCCCGCACCACCACGTCTTCGCCCTCGACGCCCGGGGGCACGGCGAGTCGACCCCGCCGGCCGACGGTGACTTCGACTGGGCCGGGATGGCCGACGACGTGGCCGCGGCCGCAGCCACGGTCACCGCGGCGGCACCGGGACCGCTCCACGTGGTCGGGCACTCGATGGGCGGCGCCGCGACCCTGCTGACCGAGCACCGGCGGCCGGGGACGTTCGCCACGGCCTACCTGTACGAGCCGATCGTGCCCCCGGTCGCCATCCCGCCCGGCACCGTCTCCAACCCCCTGGCCGAGGGGGCCCGGCGCCGTCGCGAGGTGTTCCCGTCACGGGCCGAGGCCCTGTGGCGCTACGCCGGTCGGCCACCGCTGGGGGTGCTCCAGGCCGCGTCGCTGGCTGCCTACGTCACCGCCGGGTTCGAGGACCTCGACGACGGCACGGTGCGGCTCCGCTGCCGGGCCGAGCACGAGGCCCGCACCTTCGAGTCGACCGGTGGCATCCACACCGCCCTGGTGGCCGACGTGGCCCTCCCGACGGTCGTCGCCGTCGGCGGGGGCGACCCCGGCCCGGTGGCGGCCATGGCCCCGGCGCTGGCCACCGCCCTCCCCCACGCCACCCTGGAGCACCACCCGGACCTCGGCCACTTCGGCCCCCTCCAGGCCCCCGCCGCCGTCGCGGCCCGCATCGTGGCCCACACCTCCACCCACACCTCCGCCGCCTGATCCCGGCCGACCTCCCGAACTTTGAGCGGAAAAGACCGCCAGGCGGAAAAGATCACTCAAAGTTCGCGGTGATCAGGGGGCGGGGCGGGCCTCCGAGGCGTGGGCCACGGCATCGCCGACGATGTGGGCGACATGGCGGTCGGTGAGCCCGTAGGCGACCTCCCGGCCCCGGCGGCGGCCCACCACGAGGTGGACGTCCTTCAGGACCCGGAGGTGCTGGGACACGAGCGGCTGGGCGACGCCGAGCTCGTCGACCAGTTCGTGGACGCACCGGTCCTCGCCGGCCAGGGCCAGCACGATGGCGATCCGGTGCGGGTTGGCGAGCGCCCGCAACAGGTCGGCGGCGGCCTGGTGCCGGGACGGTGCGTCCTCCACCCCGGCGACGGTAGCGGGAACCGTTCTCGGCGCGGCGGGCTCAGGCATCCGGACCGAAGTCGTCCCAGAGGGGCCCCGAGCCGGACCGGTCGGCCTGCTCCCGCGCCACCACCGGCGTCCCGGCCAGGACCACGGCGGCCAGCGCGGTCGTCAGCGGCACGGCCATCACCACGCCGATCGAGCCGACGAGCATCCGCACCACCTCGACCGCCACCACCTCGCTGGTGACCAACCGGCCGAGGGGCTGGCCCCCCTGGGCGAACAGGAGCAACAGCGGCAGGCTGGCGCCGGCGTAGGCGAGGACGAGGGTGTTGACGCTGGCGGCCACGTGGTCCCGGCCCACCGCGACGGCCCGCCGGTACAGCTCCCGGGCCGACAGGCCGGGCGCGGCCGAGCGGAGGGCGGCGACGGTCGACACCTGGGTGACGGTCACGTCGTCGAGGCTGCCGAGCACCCCGATCACGATCCCGGCGACGAGCAGCCCCCGCAGGTCGAGGGCCGAGGCGGTGATGCTCAGCACCTGTGAGTCGGCGTCGGCCAGCCCCGACACCCGGGCCGCGTCGAGCACGACGACGGCCAGCACCGTCACCAGCGACACGCTCGCGACGGCGCCGAGGAAGGCGATCGTGGTCGCCGGGGTCACGCCGTGGGCCAGGTACAGCGCGGCCCCGACGACGAGCACCCCGGCGGCCAGGGCGACGGCCACCGCGGGCCGGTCCCGCAGGAGGGCGGGCACGACGAACACGACCAGGACGCCGAGGCCGAGCATCAGCCCGACCAGCGCCCGGACGCCCCGCCACCGCCCCAGGGCGACCACCGCGACGGCGAAGGCCCCGGCCAGGAGCACCAGCGGCGTCCGCCGCTGGAAGTCCTGGAAGCCGTACCGGAACTCCTCGGGGGCGTCGTAGGCGTCGCGCAGGACGATGCGGTCGCCGCCGCCCAGCTCGGGGACCGAGATGTCGGTCTCGACGACGGTGAACACACCGGGGCGGCCCTCGTCGGGGCCGGAGGTGACGACGACCTCGACCTCCCGACAGGCGACGTCGCCGAGTGCCTCCACCCCGGGACAGACCTGTTCGGTGACCGCCTGGACGGTGGCGTCCACCTGTCGGTACGGGATGGTGCCGAGGTCGGGCGCCGGCCCTCGGGGCCACAGGACGACGACGGCGACCACGGCCCCGGCCAGGACCACGAGCCCGGTCACGACCAGCCGCCGACCGAGCGTCGGGGTGAGCTTCGGGCCCGGGCCGGAGTGGTGATGGTGGTGGTCGTCCGGGGGGCCGGGTCGGTCGTCGGGCGGGCCGGGCTCGGAGCCCGCCGGGTCGGGAGCCATCACCCCACCCTATGAGAACCGTTCTCAGAGGGGTACGATGCCCCCGTGTGCGCGCAGTGCGTGGCCCAGGGCCTGGTGTACGTCGGCGGGGGCGTCGGCGCCCTCCGGGTCATGGCGTGGCGGGCGCGGCAGCGCTCAACCCGACGGGCGGGCACCGGCCGGGTCGACGTTCGGCGCGTCGACGCCGGCCTCACGAGTGGCGAGGGCCACGCCGACCAGGTCGACGACCGGGTCGTGGAGGGCGCGCAGCGCCGCGGTGTCGCCCCGGACCAGCGGACCGGTGACCAGCGACGCCACCGCGGCGACGAGGACCGTGCAAGCGAACCGGCCCCGGTCGTCGGTGACCCCGAACAGCTCGACCAGGGCCTCGGCGATCCGGTCCTGGAGAGCACCCCGGCGGGCCACGCCCTCCGGCCCGGCGGCGTGGCACTCCACGAGGAGCACGCGGGCCGGGCCTGACCACGTCGCCAGGGTGTCCAGGTAGCGGGCGAGCAGCCGGTCGAAGCGGTCCCGAGGGGCCTCGTCGGGGGTGTCGGCCCCGGGCCCGGCGGCGGTGGCCAGCTCGGCGAGGAGCAGGTCGCCGGCGGTGTCGAAGGAGGCGAGGAAGCAGTCGAGCTTGGAGCCGAACTGCTCGTAGAAGGTCTGGCGGGACACACCGGCCCGGCCCACCACGTCGGCCACGGAGGTGGCGGCGTAGCCCTTCTCCCCCATCGCCTCGGTCAGGGCCAACATCATCCGGGCCCGCTGCGCATCGGCGACCTCGGCCCGGGTGAGGCGGTGGCGGCCCCGGGGCAGTTGGGGCTGCCGGGCGACGGTCGGGTCAGCCACGCCGACGCCGGTCGGGCTCGATCCGCAGGGTGGTGATCGCCGACGCCAGCATCACGTAGTGGCCGACGAGCAGCACCAGCTCGATGGCCCGGACCTCGTCGAGGTGGCGGCGGAGGGCGGCCCACCGGTCGTCGTCGAGGTCGCCGTCGGCCACCAGGGCGTCGACGGCACCGAGGACGGCGCGCTCGCGGTCGCTCCACCCGTCGGCGTCCGGCCCGGCGACCACCCGCTCGACATCGGCGGCGGTGACGCCGGCCCGGCGGCCGAGGTGGCGGTGGTGCTCGAACTCGTAGTCGCAGCCCCGGAGGTGGGCCACCCGGAGGATGACCAGCTCGGTGTCGCGCCGAGGCAGGCGACCGAAGGGCATCAGCCGGCCCGCGAAGCGGAGCCAGCCCCGGAACAGACGCCGGTGGCGGGCGAGCGTGAGGAAGACGTTCGGGGCGTCGGTGCCCTGCACCCGCCCCGCGACCTGGCTGAAGGCCCAGTTGACCAGGCCGATGTCGGCCCGGCCCCCCGGCGTGACCCGGGGCGTCATGCCTGCGACCTGGCGTCGACCCGCTCCGGCTGGGGCGTGGTCAGCTCGACCCGCTCCCGGCGGGCGATGGCGAGCGCCTTCTCCAGCCCCGTCTGGGTGGCCCGCTCGACGACGACCTGGGCGCCCATGCGGACCGGCAGCACCGCCCCGACCCACCAGGGGGCGACGACGTAGCGGCTGCGGCGGGCGATGCCCCGCTCCAGCGCTCGGAGGCCGACCTCCAGCGGGGCCACCCCCGACGCCCGGGCGGCCATCCCGGAGCCCATCAGGGTGCGGGCCGCCTCGGTCCCGAAGCCCCGGCTGGTCATGTCGGTGTCGAGCTCCCCGAAGTAGGCGACCCCGACCCGGGCGCCGCTCGGCCGCAGCTCGGCCCGCAAGGTGTTGCCGAGGGCCTCGACCGCCGCCTTCGACGCCCCGTAGGCACCGAGCAGCGGGGGCTGGACGGCGGCCGCGAGCGAGGCGATCGCCAGGGCGTAGCCACCGGGGTGGCTGACGTGGGGCCCGGCCGCCCGCAGGGTGAGGTAGGCGCCCATCACGTTGACGTCGAGGGTGCGCCGCATGACCTCGGGGTCGCCGCCGACGAGGGGGAGCTGGGCGGCCACGCCGGCGTTGGCGACCACCACGTCGAGCCCACCGAGCCGGTCGACCGCGAGGGCGACGGCGGCGTCCACCTGCTCGACGTCGGTGACGTCGCACTCGGCCCAGGGCGCGTCGCCGCTGGCCGCGGCCACCTGGGCCAGGAGGTCGGTCTCGATGCCGGCGAGCGCCACCCGTGCCCCCCGCCGGTGCAGGCGCGGGGCGAGGGCGGCCCCGATGCCGCGGGCGGCACCGGTGATCAGGATGCGGCGTCCGGCGAGGTCGGTCATGGGGTTCCTCCGGTTCGGCGTGTCGATAGGTGTCTGACACCCTTCGACACGCGGGTCAGGGGCAGGAGTCGGTGGGCGGGTCGCCGGCCAGGGCGGCCTCCAGGAAGGC
>CAYQGF010000015.1:0-25076 GCA_964416885.1 uncultured Iamiaceae bacterium | reverse complement strand
CCGATGGTGAAGGCGTAGCCGGCGGCGTGACGGGCCACCGCGGCCTCGGTCTCGGCCGCCGACCCGGTCAGCTCGACCGCCACCGGGGCAACCAGGTCGAGCGCCGCGAGGCTGCGGCCGGCCGCGGCGACGCCGTCGGCGAGCGGGTCGAGGAAGACGTCGGCGACCTCGGGGACGAAGGCATTGCCGAGCCAACCGTCGGCCATCTCGCCGGTGAGGCGCAGGTTGGCCGGGCCCATGGCCGCGACGTACACCGGCACGTGAGCAGGGGCGACGAGGGGCCGCAGCGCCCGGCCCTCGCTGTCGGGCAGCGGCAGCGGGTACACCTCGCCGGCGTGCTCCAGCCGCTCGCCCCGGCTGACGATGCGGACGACCTCGATCGTCTCCCGCGTCGTCTGCACCGGCCGGCGGAACCGCACGCCGTGCCAGCCCTCCATCACCTGGGGCCCCGAGACGCCGATCCCGAGGGTGAACCGACCGCCCGACAGCGACTGGAGGCTGAGGGCGCTGGTGGCGAGGAGGGCCGGGCTCCGCGACCCGAGCTGGACGACGAAGGTGCCGAGCCCGAGCGTGGTGGTCTGGGCCGCCACGTGGGCCAGGCCGGTCAGGGCGTCGTAGCCCCAGACCTCCGGCACCCACACCGACGCGACCCCGACCTCCTCCAGCCGGCGGGCGTGGGCCCCGGCGTCCGGGGCGTGGGGGTCGAACAGGACGCCGAGCCGCATGGCGGCGGACCGTAGGCCCTTCAGTTCAGTGACACAACGAAGTGGTGGCGAACTGGGAGCAGATCCGGTCGCCGGGACGACCACTTCTGCTCCCAGTTCGATGGGGCGGGGGCCGGGGTGGAGCGGTCAGCCGACGAGGAGGCCCTGCTGGACGAGGGCCTGGTGGACCGCCTCGCCGACCGAGGCGACCTCCTTCTTGGCCTTGCTGGCCCCGAGGGCGCCGCCGCTCCAGCCGGTGGCGGCGGGGCTGACGACCAGGCGCAGGGCGTCGGGCGTCTCGGCCTGGGTCAACGCCCACGTCAGGATCATGCGCCGGGCGAGGCCACCGGCCAGCGCCCGGGCCGCCTTCGACCCGACCTCGGCCCCGCCGGCCCACCCGGTCTGGTCGGTCGTGACCGAGTAGCCCAGCGCGGCCAGCGCGCCATGGGCGGCGGCCAGCACCGCAGGAGGATCGGCCTTGGTCGTCCAGGTCAGCGGTTCCATGCCCCTCGACAGTAGGGCCGACCGGGCCGCCACGGCCTCCGTTCGATGATGCAACTCTCCGGCGCTACCCTCCGGTCGTGCGCTACCGAGACTGCCCCACCGTCGAGGTCACCGAGCGGATCGGGGTCGACCCCGCCACCGCCTGGGCCGCCGTCACCGACATCGAGCTGCCGGTGCGGACCTCACCGGAGCTCACGGGGGTCACGTGGCTCGACGGCGCGACCGGGCCCGTCGTCGGCGCCCGCTTCGAGGGCCGCAACGCCAACGCCCACCTGGGCGAGTGGGCGACGGTGAACACGGTCGTGGAGGTGGAGGCGCCCCACCGGTGGGTCTGGGAGGTCAGCACCGAGGGGGCCGAGCCGTGGTCCCGATGGGGCTTCGAGGTCGACCCGGTGCGCGACGGCTGCGTCGTCCGCCAGTGGTTCCGCCTCGGGCCGGCGCCGTCGGGCCTCACCCTGGCCATCGAGGCCATGCCCGACCGCGAGGGCCGCATCATCGAGGTCCGCCTGGCCGAGCACCGGGCGTCGATGACCGCCACCCTGGCCGCCCTCAAGGCCGACCTGGAGGCGCCCGGGACCTGACCCGGAGCGGTTCGGTCGGAGGTTCGTCGGTCGACGCGGCCATGCTGGCCCCGATGAGCTGGACGATCGAGGGTGACTTCACCGCCGATGGTGCGGTGTGCGTACGGGGCCTGTTCACCGCGGCCGAGGTCGCCCTGGCCACGACTGCCATCGAGGCCACCCTCGCCGACCTCGGCCCGACCGCCAAACGGGCCAGCACGACCGACGACGGCGCCTTCGTCGAGGACTTCTGCCGCTGGGCCGACATCCCCGAGATCGAAGCGCTGGCCCGGACCTCACGGGCCGCCGAGGTCGCCGCCCGCCTCACCGGGGCCACCTCGGTCCGGCTCTACCACGACCACGTCCTGGTCAAGGAGCCCGGCACCCGGCAACGCACGCCGTGGCACCAGGACCTGCCCTACTACAACGTCGACGGCCGCCAACTGGTCAGCATGTGGATGCCGGTCGACCCGGTGCCCCGGGAGTCGTCGCTCGCTCTCGTCGCCGGGTCCCACCAGGGGCCGTGGTTCATGCCGCGGACGTTCCTCGACGGTCAGGCCAAGTGGTTCCCCGAGGGGACGCTCGCCGAGCTGCCCGACATCGACGGCGACCCCGCCGCCCACCGGGCCCTGGCCTGGGCACTGGAGCCGGGCGACGCCGTGTTCTTCCACATGCTCGCCCTCCACTCCGCCCCTGGGTTCCCCGGGCCGGGCCGGCGGCGGGTGCTGTCGCTGCGGTTCCTCGGCGACGACGCCGTCCACGCCCCCCGCCCCTGGGCGACCTCGCCCCCGTTCCCGGGCCTGGCCGACGAGCTGCCGGCCGGCGCCCCGATGGACCACCCGCTCTTCCCGGTCCTGTGGACGAGGGCCGCGTGACGACCGGCCCGGACCGGGCGCCTCTGGCCGACCGGGTCGAGGCCGGGCGGGCCTTCACCGCCCGGCGCCGGGTGCGGTGGGGCGATGTCGACCGTCGCGGCCGGCTCCGGCTCGACTCGATCGCCCGCTACCTCCAGGACGTGGCCAACGACGACGCTCGCGACGCCGGTCTCGACCAGAGCTTGGCGTTCGTGGTGCGCCGCACCGTGGTCGACGTGCTCCGCCCGCCTCGGACCGGCGAGGTCCTCGACCTCACCACGTTCTGCGGCGGCCTCGGCCGACGCTGGGCGGAGCGGCGCACGACCATCGAGGGCGACGGGGGCGGTCACGTCGAGGCGGCGTCGCTGTGGATCGCCGTCGACGTCCGCACCGGGCGTCCGGCCCGGCTGGCCGAGCAGTTCACCGCCACCTACGCCGCCGCGGCCGACGGTCGGACCGTCGGCGCGTCCCTGCGCCACCCGGCTCCGCCACCGGACGCCGACCGGCGGCCCTGGCCGCTCCGCAGTACCGACTTCGACCCGCTCGGCCACGTCAACAACGCCGCCACGTGGGAGCCGGTCGAGGCCGAGCTCGACGGCCGGGGCCTGGTCCCGGTGCGGGCGGAGCTGGAGTACCGGGCCGGCATCGACCCCGACGACGGGGTCGACCTGGTCACCGCGACCGACGGCGACGGGCTGGCGGTCTGGCTCCTCGCCGGCCCGGTCGTCCGGGCCTCGGCCCTGGTCCTGACGGCTCCCCGGTAGCTAGGGTCCCGGTCGTGGCAACGGCCGTTTCCAGTTCTTCGTCGCAGGGGCCGCGGCCGGTGGCCCCGGCGACCGCCCCCTCCCGCCCCCGCGCCGTCGGGGCGCCCCTCGGACCGGGCTCGGTGCTGTGGCGCCTGGCCGCCGACGGTCGGGGGCTGCTGCCCGGCACCGCCGCCGGCATCATGCAGCTCATGCTCCCCGGCCTCGGCGCCGGCGTCACCGACCACTCGGCGTTCTTCCAGGACCCGTGGGGCCGGATCATGCGGTCGATCCCCCAGATCTGGGGCACGATCTTCGCCGACGACGAGGGCGGCGACGAGCAGGGCCGCACCGTCCGCGACCTCCACGCCAAGATCAAGGGCGCCGACGACCACGGCCGGCGCTACCACGCCCTCGACCCCGACATCTACTGGTGGGCGCACGCCACCTTCACCTGGGAGTTCTTCCGGGCCGCGGAGCTGTTCTTCCCGCTGCCCCTGACCCGCCGGGAGAAGGAGCAGCTCTACGCCGAGAGCGTCACCTGGTACCGGCGCTACGGCGTCAGCGACCGGCCCCTGCCCGTCGACCTGACCGCCTTCGAGGCCCGCTTCGCCGACATCTGCGCCCACGAGCTGGAGCTGACCCCGGCCGTCCAGTGGGTGCTCCAGCCACCCGAGGACGCCACCAAGCCACCCGAGGAGCCGCTGCCCGGGCGCCTCCAACCCCTGGCCCCGGTGATCCGCAAGCTGCGGAGCGAGAACCTGCGGCTGATCACCTTCGGCACCATGCCCGACGTCGTCCGCCGCCGCTTCGACATCCCGTGGACCAACGAGGACCGGGCCCTGTTCGCCACGCTCTGCGGGGCCTTCCGCGCCGTCGGCGCCACCGCCGGCCCCCGCGCCTTCGACATCTTCTTCCCGCCCGGCACGCCCCACCCCCGCTGACCGCGTACGCGAAGTGCCTGGCACGTCGCGTCCGGCCACCGGAACGGATCGGAGGGCTGACCAGGGGCGGCGGTACCCTCGGCCGATGGCGTCGAAGCTGACGATGCAAGCCGCCCTGCTCGGGCTCTCCGAGTTCTGGGGGACGCGCGGCTGCGCCGTGGTGCAGCCCTACAACACCGAGGTCGGAGCCGGCACCATGAACCCGGCGACGTTCCTGCGGGTCCTCGGCCCCGAGCCGTGGAACGTCGGCTACGTCGAGCCGAGCGTCCGCCCCGACGACAGCCGCTACGGCGACAACCCCAACCGGCTCCAGACCCACACCCAGTACCAGGTCATCCTCAAGCCCGAGCCGGGGAACCCCCAGGAGCTGTACCTCGAGTCGCTGGTCCACCTCGGCATCGACGTCGAGGCCCACGACATCCGCTTCGTCGAGGACAACTGGGAGTCGCCCGCCCTCGGGGCCTGGGGCCTGGGCTGGGAGGTCTGGCTCGACGGCCAGGAGATCACCCAGTTCACCTACTTCCAGCAGGCCGGCGGCATCGTGCTCGACCCGCCGGCGACGGAGATCACCTACGGCATGGAGCGCATCCTCATGGCGCTCCACGGCATCGACCACTTCAAGGACATCCCCTACGCCCACACCCCGACGGGCGAGGTGATCACCTACGGCGAGCTGTTCGCCCAGCCCGAGTACGAGTGGAGCCGCTTCTACCTCGACGACGCCGACATCGCCCAGCAGCAGGACCTGCTCGCCGCCCACGAGGCCGAGGCCCGCCGGCTGATCGAGCTGAAGCTCCCGATCCCGGCCCACGCCCAGATCCTGAAGTGCTCGCACGCCTTCAACATCCTCGACTCCCGCGGCGCCATGGGCACCACCGAACGGGCCCGCGCCTTCGCCTCGATGCGGGGCCTGGCCCACGACGTGGCCGAGCTGTGGCGCGACCGGCGCGACGAGCTGGGCTTCCCGCTGGGTCGGGCCGACGAGGCCGATGCCCCGCCCGCCCTCGGCCCCACCCCAGCGCCGGCCGACGGCCCCCGCACGTTCATCCTGGAGGTCGGGCTGGAGGAGCTGCCGGCCGCCGACGCGGCGACGCTGCGCACCCAGCTGGAGGTCAAGGCGGTCGAGCTGCTCGCCCCCGCCGACCTGGCCACCGGGGCCATCACCGTCGTCGGCACGCCGCGGCGCCTCCTCCTCACGGTCGCCGACGTGGAGCCCGTCGAGGCGACCCGCACCGAGGTCGTCCGCGGGCCCAAGGTCGCGGCCGCCTTCGACGCCGACGGGAACCCGACCAAGGCCGCCGAGGGCTTCGCCCGGGGCCGGGGCACCACCGTCGACCAGCTCACGCGGGTCACCGAGAAGGGCGTCGAGCACGTCGCCTTCGAGGCCACCGTCGGCGGCCGCGCCGCGGCCGAGGTGCTGGCCGAGGTCGTGCCGACCCTCCTCGGCTCGCTCCGGCTGGGCAAGAACATGCGGTGGCGCCCGGGGAGCGACGCCCTGGCCTTCGGTCGCCCGGTCCGGTGGCTGGTCGCCCTGCTCGGCGACCAGGTCGTCCCGACCGCGTGGGCCGGGCTGGCCGCGGGGCGGACGACCCGCCTGTTCCGCTCCGGCGGCTCGCCCACGGCCACCCTCGCCGACGCCGAGACGGCCCTCGCCACGCTGGCCGAGCACGGCCTGGTCCCCGACCCCGCGACCCGGCGGACGACGATCGTCGAGGGGGCCCAGGCCCTGGCCGCCGCGGTGGGCGGCACCGTCGACGTCGAGCGTTGGGGCCGGCTCGTCGACGAGGTGGTCGACCTGATCGAGGCGCCCACGCCGATCCTCGGCTCCTTCGACCCCGCCCACCTGGCGCTGCCGCCCGAGGTCCTCACCGCGGTCATGTCGAAGCACCAGCGCTACCTGCCGGTCACCGATGCCGACGGCGCCCTCCTCCCCCACTTCGTCACCGTGGCCAACGGCGCCTGCGACCACGACGTCGTCCGCCGGGGCAACGAGGCGGTGATCTCGGCCCGCTACGCCGATGCCACGTTCTTCGTCGCCCGCGACCGGGAGACGCCGCTGGCCGACCTCCAGGCCGGGCTGGCTTCGCTCACCTTCGACAGCCGGCTGGGGTCGGTGGCCGACCGGGTGCAGCGCATCGCCGGCACCGGTGTCGACCTGGCCGGCGCCGTCGGGGCCGACGAAGCGGTGGGCGCCGTCGTCACCGAGGCCGGCCCGCTGGCCAAGTTCGACCAGGCCAGCTCGATGGTGATGGAGATGACCTCCCTCGCCGGCACCATGGCCCGCTACTACGGCGCCGACGCCGGGCTCGCCCCTGCGGTCGTCACCGCCATCGCCGAGACCGAGCTGCCCCGCGCCGCCGGCGACGAGGTGCCCGGCACCCTGGCCGGCGCCCTGCTCTCGCTGGCCGACCGGCTCGACCTGCTCACCGCCCTGTTCGCGGTCGGGGCCGAGCCCACCGGCAGCGCCGACCCCTTCGGCCTGCGACGCGCCGCCCGCGGCGTCGTCCTGGTCGCCATGTCCGGCGTCGACCCGGCCCTCGACCGCTTCTCGCTCGCCGACGCGGTCCGGCTGTCGGCCTCGCACCTGCCCGTGGAGGTCCCGGCCGACCTGGCCGACAAGGTGCTGCCGTTCGTCCGCCGCCGCTTCGAGCAGACCCTGCTCGACCAGGGCCACCGCCACGACCTGGTGCAGGCCGCCCTGCTCCACGCCGACCACCCGGCGCGCGTCCGCGCCGTCCTCACCGAGCTGACCGCCGCCGTCGGCACCGAGCGCTTCGCCCTGGTCGCCGACGCCCTGAAGCGGGCCGACCGCCTGGTGGGCGACACCGACCGGGCCGCGCTCCCGGCCGTCGACCCGGCCCGCTTCGACGACGCCACCGAGGGCGCCCTGCTGGCCGAGGTGGAGCGGGTCGAGGCCGCCGGGGCCACCACCCTCGACGGCTACCTGGTCGCCGCCGAGCCGCTGGCCGTCGCCCTCAACGCCTGCGTCGACACCGTGCTCGTCATGGCCGACGACCCGGCCGTCCGGGCCAACCGGCTCGCCCTCCTCGCCCGGGTGGCGGCCACCGGCGAGGGCATCGTCGACTGGTCGGCGGTCGAGTAACCGCCCGGTCCCTCAGCTCCCCGTCACGTCGGTGACGTGGACGTCGACCGAGCTGGTGCCATCGGAGACCAGCTCCATCTCGTAGCAGAAGGTGGCGTCCTCGCCGCCGGCTTCGAGGGTCAGGACCGAGCCCTCGCCCACGTCGTCGTAGACGTTCGTCGAGGTGCCGGCCTGGCGGGCGTCCTCGTCGTCGTAGGAACGGAGCTGCCACGTCGACCCGGCGAGCGAGGGCTCCAGGCTCAGCTCGATCGAGGCGCCGTCCAGCACGTCGACGCACCAGGTGATGGCGTCATGGTCGGGGTCGACCAAGGGGGCGATGACGTCGGGCTCGGCCTCCTCCTCGAGGTAGAAGGCATCGCCCTCCTCGCCGGAGTAGGCCGACCAGCGGGCCAGCTCGAGGGTGTCGAGCACCAGCGAGGTGGTCTCGCCGGGCTCGGTCGGCGGGTCGAGCACGACCCGGTAGCCGGCATCCTCGTCGACGAAGAACCGCTGGTACTCCCCGTCGTCGACGAACGCCGCGACCTCGCCGCCCTCGCCGTCGAGGACCCGGCCCCGGTAGCCCGGAGCGTCGATCAGGGCGATCTCGTACACCTCGGCGGCCACGACCTCGAGGTCGAGCTCGACGACCTGCCCGGGCGCATCCAGCTCGATCGTCTGCTCGGCCGACAGGTCGACCTCGCCGCCGAGCACCGGGACGACGCGCACCGTCACCCGTCGGGCACCGCCGACGACGAGGATGTGGTCACCGGCCGACGACGGTTCGAGCCGGTCCGCGACCTCGACCGGTCGCCGGTCGGGGTCGAGCAGGACCAGGTGGGCCTCGTCCTCGTCGAGGGCGAGCGTGTACGCGGTGCTCGTCTCCAGTTCGAGGGTGGCGACGGCGTACCCGTCCTCGTTGGCCCGCAGGTCGGTGGCGGTGCCGACCCGGACCTCGTCGTCGGTCTCCAGGAGCTCGGGCCGTTCGGTCGCCAGCCGGCGGATGGCGGCGGCATCACCGTCGGCCGCGGCGACGCCGAACGCCTCCCGGTCCTCGGCCCCGCCGTCGTCGCCCCCGCGGAGCAGGACGGCCGCCACGCCACCGGCCGCCAGCAGCACCGCCACCACCACGATGGCCGCGATGATCGGCACCGGCGACCGCTTCTTCTTGGGCCCCGGTGGCGCCGGCGGGCCAGGAGGGGGGCCGGGGGGCGGCCCGTAGCCGGCGAAGGGCTGGCCCGGGCCACCCGGCGGGGGCGCGCCCGGCGGAGGCCCCGTGGGAGGGCCGGGGGGTGGGCCGTAGCCCGGCCCCGGGGGACCGGGGGTGACCGGGCCGGAGGCCGGAGGGAACGGCGCGGTGGGGCCGCCCGGTGGTGGGGGCGGACCGCTCGGCGGGGGCGGCGGCGCCCCGGGGCCTCGGCCCCAGCCGTCGCTCGGGGGTGGCGGGAACCCACCGTTCTGGCTCATGACCCTGCCTCCTCCCGGCCGCCCGGCCGGTCCCTCGCCGCTCGGCACCCGTTCCCGGCGGTCGGCCCATGCTCCCACAGCGGCGCGGCCCGCGGGGCCGGTGCCCCCGAGGTAGACCGGGGTCATGGCTTGGGAGCTGCTGATCGACCGGTCCGACCTGGCGAGGACGGAGGTCCGGGAGGTGCCCGACCCGGTGCCCACGGCGGGCCAGGTGGTGCTGCGGGTCGACCGGGTGGGCGTCACCGCCAACAACGTCACCTACGCGGTGTTCGGCGACACCATGCACTACTGGGACTTCTTCCCCGCCGACGACCCGGCCTGGGGTCGGGTCCCGCTGTGGGGGTTCGCCGTCGTGGAGCAGAGCACCCGGCCGGAGCTGGCCGAGGGCACCCGACTGTTCGGCTACCTGCCGACCAGCAGCCACCTCGTGGTCGAGCCGTCGAAGGTCGACGCCAAGGGCTTCCGGGACGCACGTGCCCACCGTCAGCACCTGCCGCCGCCGTACAACCGGGTCACCACCACCACCGGCGACCCGGCCTACGGGGCCGAGGAGGAGGACCTCCAGATCCTCTACCGACCGCTGTTCATGACCAGCTTCCTGTTGGCCGACATGCTCACCGACCACGACCTCTTCGGGGCCGAGGCCGTGGTCATCAGCAGCGCGTCGAGCAAGACCGCCTACGGCGCCGCCTTCCTCCTCGACGGCGTGCACCGGGTCGGCCTCACCAGCGCGCGCAACCGGGAGTTCGTGACCTCGCTGGGTTGCTACGACGAGGTCCGCACCTACGAGGAGGTCGACCAGGTGGCCGGTCGGCCGTCGGTGTACGTCGACATCGCCGGCGACGGTGCGCTCCGACGACGGGTGCACGAGCACCTGGTCCCGGTGCACTCCGCGGTCGTCGGGGCATCGCACCACGACGCCGGGCCCGACCTCGCCGATGACGACCTCCCCGGTGCCCCTCCGACGTTCTTCTTCGCCCCGGACCGGATGCGCCAGCGCTACGCCGACTGGGGGCCCGACGGGGTCGAGGAGCACCACCACGAGGCCTGGCGCCGCTTCGCCCCGGTGGTGGCCGGTTGGGTCGACGTCACCGTCGGCGAGGACGTCGAGGGCCTCGACGCGGCCTGGCAGGAGGTCCTCTCCGGTCGGGTCGACGCCCGCACCGGCCACGTCGTCCAGCTCTGACGCGACGGCGACCAGGTGGTCAGGGGCTGATCGCGACCAGGTGGCCGTTGGCCGCCTCGAGGCGGAACGGCGCCCGGCCGGCCTGGTCGACCGGGAGGCGGAGCCGATCGCCGTGGAGGAGACGACGGCGACCGTCGAGGTCGACCAGCACGCAGCCGTCGGCATCGAGGGCCAGGACCTCGTCGCCGACGCGCAGCAGCGTGGGGCAGGGCGCCGGTGACCAGCACATGGCCGTGCGGCCCGCCGCGACCCCGGCCATGATCGCCTCCGGTGAGCGGTCGGCGGCCGCCACCCAGGTCGTCGGGAGGCCCGGCGGGTAGCCCTGACCGGGGGTGTGGAAGTCGCTGCCGCCGACCACCACGGCGTCGGGCCGCCACCGCTGCCACCACCCCCACATCGCGGTCGAGGCCAGGTCCTGGAACCACCCGATGTGCCAGAGCTCCAGGGCCGGCGGCAGCACCGCCAGCGGGTGCTGCCAGGAGCAGTCGCCCTCGACCGGGTGGTTGATGCTGAGCAGGCCGCCCCGGGCCGCCACCTCGGCGACCCACGTGTCGGCGGGCTGCCGGAAGTCGATCCAGCCGATCTCCCCGAAGGCGTTGGCGTGGCCCCGGGCCGTCGTGACCTCCTGGCCGGCGATGAGGTCGATGTCGTAGGTCGCGCCCACACCGGGGAGGTGCGGGTGGTGCGACACGGTGTTGTGGTCGGTGACGGCGAGGACGTCGAGCCCGTTCGCCGCCGCCCGGTGGGCCAGCTCGGCCAGCGACGACGAGCCGTCGGAGTGGGTGCTGTGCGAGTGGAAGTCGGCGGCGAACCAGGTCAGCCCGTCCGGGGCGGGCAGGCCCCGGGCGCTCCCCCGTGGCGTGTCGGGCCGGGGCGGCGCCGGGGGCTCGGGCTCGACCGGACCGGACGCCGGCGTGGTGACCGTGACCTCGACCTCGACACCGGTCGCGGGGACCCGGTGCAGGCCCAGCACGACGGCCCAACGGCCGTCGGGCATAGCGCCGGGGACGTAGCCCGGCGTCGCCGCGTCACGGCTGATGACGAAGCGGTCCCGGGCCCCACCGGACCAGCCCCGCCAGGCCGGCACCTCGTCGGTCGCCGGCCCGACGCAGCCGAGGTCGACGACGGCCGCGTCCGAGTCGTACCGGAGGGTGACCTCGACCGAGCCGGCGCCGTCCAGCTCGAAGGGGACCTCGGGGTAGCGGTCGGCGGCCTGGTCCTCCAGGTCGAACCGCAGCCGGTGGACGTGCGTGCCCATCAGGCCACGGACCGGACGGACAGGATCTCCATCCGCCGCAGGGTAGGGCCCGGCGTAGGGTCGCGACGTGGGCTTGGGCGAGCAGGTGGACGAGGTGGCCGCGGCGACCGGGTTCGCCGGGGTGGTGCGGGTCGACCGGGCCGACGGGACCGTGGTGGAGCGGGCGTACGGTCTGGCCCACCGCGCCCTGCGGGTGCCGATGACGGTCGGTGTGCGCCTGGGCATGGCCAGCGGGTCGAAGGCCCTCACCGCCCTCGCCGTGCTGGCCCTGGCCGACGACGGCACCCTCCCGCTGACGACCCCGGCCCGGGCCCTGCTCGGTGCCGACCTGCCGCTCGTCGACGACGGCGTCACCGTCGAGCACCTCCTCGCCCACCGGTCCGGGGTCGGCGAACACGTGCCCGAGGACGGCGACATCACCGATCACGTGCTCACCGTGCCGGTGCACGCCCTGGCCGACACCGAGGCCTACGTCCCGGTGCTCGACGGCCGGCCGCCGCTCTTCGCCCCCGGCGAGCGGTTCTCGTACTGCAACGCCGGCTACGTGCTCCTCGCCCTACTGGCCGAGCGGGCCACGGGCACCCCGTTCGTCGACCTGGTGCACGAACGGGTGTGCATCCCGGCGGGGCTGGTCGACACCGCCTTCCTCCGCTCCGACGCCCTGCCCGGCGACGCCGCTCCCGGCTACCTGTTCGCCACCGGCGACCGCACCAACGTGCTCCACCTCCCGGTGCGGGGCAGCGGCGACGGCGGGGCCTTCACCACCGTGGCCGACGTCCACCGGCTGTGGGCCGCCCTCGACGCCGGTCGCCTCCCGCTCGGCGATGCCTGGACGCCCCGCTCCACCGACGCCGACCTCGGCCGGCGGTACGGGCTCGGCTTCTGGCTCCACCCGGAGCGGCCGGTCGTCCTGCTCGACGGCTACGACGCCGGCGTGTCGTTCTGGAGCGTGCACGACCCCGCCGGCGGCACCACCCACACCGTCATGGGCGCCTGGTCCGACGCGGCCTGGCCCCTCGCCCGCCGGCTCGACGAGCTGGTCGTCGGCTGGGTGCGCTGACACCGCCGGCGCGGCGGGCCTCGCCGGCGGCACACGATGGGGTCTGACCCCGTTGTGTGCCGCGGGCTCGCGGGCCCGCTCAGGCCAGGCGGTGGAGGCGGCCCTCGAGGTGGCGTTGCTCGACCCGGCTGGTGGCCCGTCGGATCGCCTCCCGGTAGGCGGCCCGGGCCTCGTCGACGTCCCCGGCCCGCTCCAGGAGGAAGGCCCGCACCGCGTGGAGGCGGTGGAGGCCGGCGATGCGGGCGTCCTCGGCCAGGGCGTCGACCACGGCCAGCCCCGCTGACGGCCCGTGGACCTCGGCCACCGCGACCGCCCGGTTGAGGGCGGCCATCGGGTTGGCGTCGATGGCCACGAGCAGGTCGTAGAGGGCGAGCACCTGGGGCCAGTCGGTGGCCGCGGCCGACGGGGCCTCGTCGTGGACGGCGGCGATCGCGGCCTGCACCTGGTAGGGGCCGAGGGCGCTCGACGTGGCGAGCGTGTGCTCGACCAGGGCGACGCCCTCGGCCACGGCCGCGGTGTCCCAGAGGGTGCGGTCCTGCTCGTCGAGGGGCACCAGGTCGCCGTCCCGCACCCGGGCCGGCCGCCGAGCGTCGGTCAGCACCATCAGGGCCAGCAGCCCGGCCACCTCGGCGTCGGCGGGCCGGAGGGCGTGGACCTGCCGGGCGAGGCGCAACGCCTCGGCGGTGAGGTCGCGGCGCACGAGGTGGTCGCCCGACGAGGTGGCGTAGCCCTCGGTGAACACCAGGTAGAGGACGTGGAGCACCGCCCGCATGCGCTCGCTCAGCTCGGGCTCGTCGGGCAGGACGAACGTCGCCCCCGCCTTCTGGATGGTGGCCTTGGCCCGGCTGATGCGCTGGGCCATCGTCGCCTCGGGGACGAAGAAGGCATGGGCGATCTCGGCCGTGGTCAGCCCGCCGACCGCCCGGAGGGTGAGGGCGACCTGCGACGGGGCCGTCACCGCCGGGTGGCAGCAGAGCACCAGGAGCGTGAGGGTGTCGTCCTCGTCGGTCGCGGCCTCGGCCTCGACGTCGGCCGCGGCGGCGACGGCCCGCCGGTCGGGCGGGGTCAGGGCCAGGTCCCGCTCCTCCCGTCGCGCCCGGGCACTCTGGCTCCGGAGGGCATCGACCAGCCGCCGCGACGCCACCCGGACCAGCCACGCCTTCGGGTCCGCCGGTCGGCCCTCGGTCGGCCACTGCGTCGCCGCCGCGGCCAGCGCTTCCTGCACCGCCTCCTCGGCCAGGTCGAAGTGGCCGTAGCGCCGGACCAGCGCCCCGAGGACGACCGGCACCAGGGACAGGTCCTCGGGGCGCACGGCCGCGGTCACGGTTCGGTCGGCGCCTCGTGGAGGATGGGCCGGACCTCGATCCGGGTGAACTGGGCCGACGGCATCTCGGCCGCGATCTCCAGGGCGCGGGCCTCGCTGTCGACGTCGACGATGTAGAAGCTGCCGATGTACTCCTTGGCCTCGATGTAGGGGCCGTCGGTCACCGCCGGTGCACCCGCGGCCACCGTGACCTGCTTGGCCTGCACCTGGTCGGCGACGCCGTAGGCCCCGATCATCTCCCCCGAGGCCATCAGCGCCGCGTTGTGGGCGTCGGTCCGGCGGATGACGTCGGCGAAGTCGATCTCGGTCCGGAGGCGGCTCCAGATCTCGTCGTTGCCGTAGATGATCAGCATGTACTTCACGGTGTGGCTCCTCGCCGGGCGCCCGGATGGCGCCGCTCGGACACGACGTCGGAGCCGCGGGCCCGGCCCTCGACATCGTCACCGTGATCTTCGCGGGCGGGTCGCCCTCCCGGTCAGCGCACCAGGGTGAGGATCAGCCCGAGCTGGGCCGCGTTCACGCCGACCATCCACATGATGAGGCGGTTCACCTGTCGGGCCGTATCGACCCGAAGGTCGGCGATCTCGGCCCGGACGAACTCCTTGGTGGCCGGCTCCTCCACGTCACGGGCGGGGAAGTAGCTCATCATCTCGCCGACGGCCTCCTCGTCCCCGACCATGTCCGACAACCGGCGGTACAGGATCGAGCGGTTGCGTTCGTTCAGGGGCATCACAGTCCTCCATGACGTCGTGTGTCAATGGGGGAAGTGGGGCCGTCTCCTACCCGCGCCACCCGGCCCGCAACCGGGCCTCGTCAGCGGAGGCGGGCCTTGGCAGCCCGCTTGGCCTGGGTGAGCTGCACGCGCTGGGGATGGTCCTTGTAGAAGGGGTCCAGCGGGAAGCAACCCGAGATCAGGCCGTTGCGAGGGGCGGTGGTGCAGTCGCTGAAGGTGCGACAGACCAGGCCCCGATCGAGCGAGCGCCCGGCCAGGACGTCGGCGGCCAGCTCGGGGTAGCTGAGGATCATGCGGCCCAGCCCCACCATCGACGCCCCGCCCCCGGCCACCACCGCCTGGCCCACGTGGGGCAGCCAGTCCTGGAGGTACGAGTAGCCGGACCCGACGATCGTGACCTCCGGGTGGGCGGCGGTCAGCTCGGCGGTGGCGGCGAGCTGGCGGGCCACGCCGACGAGGGGGTCCTCGGGCGGCTGGTAGCCGTCCGACGGCGGGAAGAAGGCCGGCCGCTGGACGTGCGGGTTGTAGTAGGGGCTGCCGGCGGTCGTGCTGACGAGGCCGATGCCCAGCTCGGTGAGCAGGTCGAGGAAGGCGTGGGCCTCGGTGAGGTCGATGCCGAGGCCCGTGCCGTCGCCGCCGAAGGCGTACCGGTAGGGGCCCTCGGCGGCCGGCACGCCGGTGCCGCTCTCCCCGGGGCCGAAGGGCCGCAGGTCGAACGCCGACAGCCGCACGCACACCGCCAGGCCCGGCGCCCGCTCCCGGATGCCGGCCACCACCGACCGGAGGAAGTGGGTGCGCCCGGCCAGGTCGCCGCCGTAGGGGCCGGGCCGGTCGTGGGCGCTCAGCAGCTCGTGGAGCAGGTAGCCGTGGCAGTGCTTGACGTCGACCAGCTCGAAGCCGGCCTGCTGGGCCAGCACCGCGCCGGCGACGTACCGCTCGACCAGGGCGTCGAGGTCGTCGTCGGTGAGGACGCTGGAGGGGTCGGCACCCGAGCGACCGTCGAGCTCGGGGTGGGCGTAGGCGGTGCGCGGCGCAGGGGTGCCGAGCGGTCGGCACCAGCGTCCGGAGTGGGTGAGCTGGAGGGCGGCGACCTGCCCGTCGGCCAACCCGTCCCGCAGGGCGGCGATGTCGTCGACGGTGTGCTCGTCGATCACCAACTGGTGCGGGTTGGCCCGGCCGTCGGGGCGCACCGCGGTGGCCTCGCCCCACACCAGCCCGCACCCGCTGGCCGCGAACCGGCTCCAGCGGCGGCGGACCAGGTCGGTGGGGCGGCCCTCGTCGGTGCCGTCCCAACCCTCCATCGGGAGGACGGCGAAGCGGTTGGGGATCGTGACCGTCCCCGCCGAACCGTCGATGAAGGTGACCGGGGTGGCCAGGGCGCCGGCGGGGTCGACCTCGTCGGCCACCGGGATGGCGATGCCGAGCTCGTCGAGGTGGGCGCGCAGGGCGTCGAGGGTCTTGAGGTTCTTGACCTGGGTGAAGCGGACGGCCATCGCTCAGACCGACCAGGCGTCGAGACGGTCGAGCACGTCGGCCAGCAGCTCCCGGTCGCTGTCCGGTCGTCGGACCGCGCCCTCGGGGGTGACGTCGCTGCTGGCCCAGCCCCGCATCTCGAAGAACATGGCGGCGTCGTGGCGATAGCCCGGCACGGGGGCCCGGAACGTCAGCTGGCCGAGGTGCTGGAGCAGGTCGTTGAGCTCGTGGAACCGGGGGTCGCCCGCCGCCCACATGCGGTCGCGGGCGGCGAAGGCCTCGGGGGCGAAGGTGGACAGCCCGAGCAGGTAGTCGGAGCCGTACATCACCATGTCGATGGCCAGGTCGTTGCCGGTGAGGACCAGGAAGTCGGGGCGGACCTCGTCGCGCAGCGCCAGCCGTTCCCACTCCAGCACCCGGCTGAGCGAGGAGTGCTTGGCCCCGATGCAGCTCGGGATGCCCATCAGGCCCCGATAGGCGTCGAGCGAGTAGATGCGGCCGTAGGGCACGAACATGGCGCCCAGCTCGAAACCGACGAAGCGGTCGACCCCGGCCCCGAAGGCCTCCAGCGCCGCGACCCAGCCGTCGTCGTCGAGGGCGTTGAGCCCGTGGCTGGGGAACACGACCGGCGTGCCGCCGCGCTCGGTGATCGCGGCGGCGGCCCGGGCGTAGGCGTCGGCGTCATGGGCCGCGCCGGGGGCGTCGGCCACGTGGGCGCCGGCCACGAAGTCGCCACCGGTGACCGCGGCCGCCACGTCGAGGACCTTGGCCTTGGTGGCGTCGTCGAGGAGCTGGACGTACCCCGTGTCCATGTTGACCGCCGGCGTGAGCCCGGCCGCCCGGGTGCGGGCCACGTGGGCCTCCACCGCCGGCCAGTCGATCTCACCCTCGGTGGTGAACGGCAGCAGGACCGCCGACATGCCGGTGATCGTCCGCCCCGGCCGGACCCGCGCCAGGACGTCGTGCTCGGTGAGTGGCGTCACGTCCCCATCATGGGGCAGCGAGGCCCCCGGCCATGAACACGTCGGACGATCAGGGCCCGGTCGGCTCCGGGGCCCGCATCCGGCTCAGCTTGGGGCCGAGGCCGGCGCCGAAGAGCGGGAACGCCGGCCAGGCCGCGTCGAAGGTGCGGGTGACCGGGTCGAGGGTCACCTCCAGCCGGTGCGGGCCGGCCAGGAAGGCCAGGTCGACCACGTGGGCGCCCGACGGCAACCGGGCCGCGCTGGCGGCGACCGGTGGGTCGTCGACCTCGGCCCACCCCCCGTCGAGCGGGACGACGAGGGAGTCGTCGCGCTCGTGGACGACCATGCGGTCGCCGTCGACCTCGATCGACGTGACGGTCGGGTGCGACAGAGGCCCCCCCTCCCCCGGCCCGTACTCGCCCGTCGGCGGCAGCCCCGCCTCGCCGCCGCGGCGCTGGGCCGCGGTCGGCTGGACCAGCCCGGCGAGCCGCTCGGCCAGCCGGGCGTCGGCCTCGGCGTCGGGCCGGGCGTCGGGGCCGAGGGCGGGCAGCAGGTGCTCCCAGAGGATGTCGAGCTCGCCCTGCATGTCCTCGGTGCCGGCGAACACCGCCACGGTGGTGTCGTGCTCGGGCAGCACCACCATCAACTGGCCGTAGGCGCCGTCGCCCCGGAAGCCGTGCCGCGACATCCACATCGTCAGCCCGTAGCCCTGGCACCAGTCGACCGTGGGCTCGTTGGGGTTGGCGACGTGGGGGCGCGCCGCATCGGCGACCCACCCCTCGGGGAGCACCTGGCGCCCGTCCCAGCGACCGCCGTCGAGGTGGAGCTGGCCCAGGCGGGCCACGGCGTCGAGGGTGGTGAAGACCCCCGAGAAGCCCATCTCGACCCCAGGCGTCGACTGGGCCCAGCGGAAGTCGGCGATGCCCAGGGGGTCGAGGAGCCGGGGCCGCAGGTACTCGACCAGGTTGGTGCCGGCCCGACGGGTGAGGATCGTCGTCAGGGCCAGCACCGGTGGCTGGTTGTAGGCGAACCAGGTGCCGGGCTCGTGCTCGGGGGCGAGCGTGAAGAAGCCCCGCACCGGGTCCTCGGGGTCGGCGGCGATGGCGTCGAGGACCATCTCGCGGTCGTGGCCGGTGGCCATCGAGGCGATGTGGCGGACCTGCATCCGCCGGGTGCGCTCGTCGGCACCCTCGGTCTCGGCCGGGAGGTGGTCGCTCACCAGGTCGTCGAGGCCCAGACGGCCCTCCCCCACCTGGAGGGCGAGGGCGGCACCGGTGAAGGTCTTGCTCACCGAGTAGACGAGGCGCGCCCGGTCGGTGCGGTGCGGTGCCCAGGCCCCCTCGGCGATCCGGTGACCGTGGCGCTGGACGACGATGCCGTGGGGCTCGATGGCCGGGTGCGCCTCGAGGGCATCGAGGACCGCGAGCAGGCCGCGAGCATCGACGCCCTGGGAGGAGGGTGTGGCGGTGGGGACGGTCACGGCGCCCATCCTGCCGTCTCCATCGAGGGGGCGCGGGGGTCGGACAGGGGCTGGCAGGATGCGGACATGAGCGACGACATGAGCGAACGAGGCGAGGAGGTCACCGAGCGCATCGAGGTCCGACGGACCATGCAGGCCGACCCGGCGGCCGTCTTCGCCGTCCTGTGCGACCCGCAGGGCCATGTGGCCATCGACAGTTCCGGCATGCTCCAGTCGGCCGAGGGGCCGGTGGTGACCGCGGCGGGCGACAGCTTCGTCGTGCACATGGACCGGGAAGCGCTCAACGACTTCCCGCTCGGTCGCTACGAC
Source organism: uncultured Iamiaceae bacterium (assembly GCA_964416885.1). Classification (GTDB taxonomy): domain Bacteria; phylum Actinomycetota; class Acidimicrobiia; order Acidimicrobiales; family Iamiaceae; genus Iamia. Next base: position 6,436 of record CAYQGF010000015.1, on the reverse strand, counting down.
GTGACCGTCCGCATCCGGGACTTCGCGCCCGACCGGCTCATCTCGTGGAACATCGAGGGCCAGATCGACCCGCCCCTCGCCCACTACTACGGCTACCGGCTCGAGCCGGGCGACGACGGCACGACGGTCGTGACCTCGTTCTACGACTGGTCCGAGATCGACCAGCAGTGGCGCGACGCCGGCATCTTCCCGATCCTCTCCGAGGGCGCCCTGCGCGCCACCCTCGGCATCCTCGACCGCACCGTGCGCCGCGGCTACCCCAAGGGCTGAGGTGCCGGCGCTCGTCCACCTGCTCGGGTACCCCGGCGTCGGCAAGCGCACCATCGGCGCCGCCCTGGTCGCCTCGGTCCCCCGGGACGACCACCGCTTCGTCATGGTCGACAACCACCTGACGTCGGTCTCCGTGCTGGCCGCCCTCGACACCGACACCGGCGGCCGGGTCGACGACCGGGTCTGGCGCCATGTCCACGATGTGCGGACGCCCGTGCTCCAGGCCATCGAGGAGCTGGCCCCGCCGGGGTGGTCCTACGTCTTCACCAACTACCTCGCCGTCGAGAAGCCGTCGCCGACGCTCGACCGGCTCCGTCGGCTGGCCGAGGTGCGGGGCATGACCTATGTGCCGGTCGTCCTCCACTGCGACGAGCCCGAGCAGCGCCGCCGGGTCGTCGGCGCCGACCGGGCCGCCCGCCGCAAGTGGACCGACCCCGACCTGGTGGTCGAGGACGTCGCCCGTCGCACCCTCGTCCGCCCCGCCAGCCCGCACCTGCTCGACCTCGACGTCACCGAGCTGGCGCCCGACGCCGCCGCCGCCAGGGTGCTCGGCCACGTCCGCGCCGTGACCTGACCGCCCGGTCGGGGCTCACGTCGACCGCGCCGTCCCGACCTGGGCATCGTCAGGTCGACAGGTGGGCGGCCTCGTGGTGGGACCGGGCCATCGCCTCCCAGTCCTCGTCGTCGAAGGCGAACATGGCGCCCGGGAACAGCTCCATCTCCTCCTCCTCGATGTGGGCGGCGAGGGCGAAGTAGGCCCGCCGGTCGAAGGCCGCCCCCTCCAGGAGCTCGTGCACCTCGCGGTGTTCCTCCTCCAGGCCCTCGCACCGCTCGGCCGAGAGGTCGCCGGTGGCCACCAGCAGCGGGTAGAGGCCGATCTCCTCCTTCAGGGCATGCACGGCGAGGAAGCGGTCCAGCTCCTCCCGACCGGCGTGACGGGAGGCCTCGTCGGGCCACTCGCCCTCGGCGACCCGCCAGGCCAGGACGAGGATGCGCTCGTGGTCCGCGGTGAGCTCGGCGATCGGCCCGAAGGCCCGACATCCGCAGTGGTCGCACATGGATCGTTCCCCTGCTCGCGTGCGACCCCATGCTCGGCCCCCCGGTCCACCGACCACCAGGGCCATTGGTCCCACGGTCCACATCCCGTCCGCTGGCGGCCCACGTCGGGCACCGCCAGCGGACGACCTTCCATCAGGTGAAGAGGTCCACCCACTGGGCCGTGGGACAGGCGAGCCATCCGGTGGCCAGGATGCCCACGTCCATGTCGGTGTCGGCATCGAGGGAGATGAAGCCCTCCTCGTCAGGGGTCGCGAGCACCATCTGACCGCGGGTCTCGGAGCTCGGGAGGCGCAGGGTGCCCTGGGAGCCGTCGCCATCAGGCCCGATGGCGAGGACTCCCGGGTCCTGACTGGTGCCGACCACCACCAGGGCGACAGCAGAGATGCACTCGTCCGGGACCCCCGCGAGGCCCGGGAGCTTCACCCGGGTCGGGACCCCTCCCTCCAGAGGCCCGCAGGGCCCCGGGTCGCAGAGGCCGATCCCGTTCGAGTCCAGCATGATGGCCGGGTAGCCCCGGACGAGCCGACCGCCCTCCTCACCGAACTCCCCGACCCGGACCACCGAGACGTCGACGGCAACGGTCGCCTCGACGGTCACGTCACCGTCGACCGGGACCAGGTCGGCCACGTCCCGCCCGTCGTCCACCTCGAAGGTGGCCACCACGCCACCGGAGTCGGTGACCTGCACCGTCCCCGGCCCACTGGCCGCCGTCACCGACACGTTGAGCATCGCCGCCCCGACCTCGGGGGCGAGACCGACCTCCATGACGACCGGGTCCTCGGCGGCCAATCGGGCGCACGGCGACGGCACGCAGTCGCCGGTGCCCTCGGCGGTGTCGGCCACGAGGGAGGGAACGACCGGCTGGTACCCGAGGCCGGTGACGAGCGGGTCGTCGCCGAAGTAGCCGAGCACGTCGACCTGGACGTCGGTGTCGACGAAGAACGGGGTCAGGCCGATGGTGCCGTCCTCCAGGTGGGCGAGGACGGTCACGGCGTCGTCCTGCCCCGGTGAGACCAGGACCGCCCCGTCCGTCGTGTCAGAGCCGACGTTCACGAACACCACCCCGACGCCCAACGGGTCCCGCGCCGTGACCCGGACCAGCACGGCCTCGACGCCACTGGCCGGTATCGGCCCGGCGCCGGCCACCTCGGCCTGGACCCGTGCCGACGCCAGACGATCGCACGGGACACCATCACAGGTCCCGAGCCCGATGCGGGTGTCGACGATCGTCGTCGCAGCCACCGGGTGGTAGGTCCCGAGGGCCTCGAGCTCACCCGTGTCCGGCAACGAGTCGACGGCCTCGACCGCCGTCCCGAGCAACAGGGCTGGTCGGGTCAGGCTGTTGCGGGCATCGGTGATCGGCACTCCCGTCGTGGTGAGCAGATGTCGGATGACAGGGACCGCGGCGGCGCCGGGCACCTCGGCGGCATCGGTCAGCTCCCGTAGGACGGCCCAGGCGCCGGCCACATGGGGGGCGGCGAACGACGTCCCGGCTCCGCTGCACGACGTCAAGGTCCCGTCGTCCCAGGGGACGACGAGCCCGTCGGGGCTGGCACAGCCCGTCCCGTCACCGCCGGGGGCGAGGAGGTCGACCTTCGGTGAGGAGTTGCTGTACGACACGACCTCCTGGTTGTGGACGTCGGTCGCACCCACGGCGATGGCGCCGGTCACGCACGCGGGCCAGGCGACCTGGTCGTCCTCGCCGTCGTTGCCGGAGGCCACCACCACGGCGATGCCCTGGGCGGTGAGGCCGTCGACCGCCCGCTTCGTGGCGGCCAGGAGGGGTTCCTCGTCGTGGTGGTCGCACGCGTCCGGGTCATCGAGCTGTTCGGCGGAGATCAGTGCTCCGAGGCTCATGTTCACCGCCGCGATCGGCGGTGCGGTCGGGTTCTCGTCGGCGAAGGTGGCGACGTGGTCGAGGGCGGCCAGGATGTCGTCGGGGAAGAAGGCGACCCCGTTGGGGATGACGAGGCAGGTCCAGCCCGAGCAGTAGGTCCGGGTCCCGGCCCTGATGCTGAGGACCTCGGCCTGGGGCGCCACGGCAGCGGCGATGGCGGTCACGGCGGTGCCGTGGCCGCAGGTGATGTGGTCGTCGCAGGGGGCCGAGGCCTCCGCTCCCGTCGCGCTGACGGCGGGCCCGGGGCACTGGTTGTAGTGGGTGAAGCAGGCCTCGTAGGCGACCCGGGACGCGAGCGCGGGGTGGGGACTGGCGTTGCTCGTGTCGAGACCCGAGTCGATGACGGCGACCAGTTGGTCGGCCCCTTCGGCGCCGAGGTTCCAGGCGTCGGGCGCCTCGATCGCGGGCAGTGAGTTGGAGAGCTGAGGTCGAGCGATCATGTCGAGCTCGCTGATGGTGACGGCCTCCGGTACCTCGCTCAGCCGATCGACACCTTCGGCCGAGACCTCGACCGACACGTACGGCAAGGTGGCGTACCGACGCACGACTTCGCCCTCCACGTCGTCGAGGGCGGCCTCCACGACAGCGGCCGCGCTGTCGATGGCCGGCCCGGCGTCGAGGCCGGTCGGGGCGTCGAGGGCCACCAGGGCCCGAACCGTGGCGGCACCGGCTGCCGCTTCGACCTCGGCGAAGGCTTCGGCCCGGGCCGGGTCGCTGGTGCCCGGGTCACCGTCAGGCAGGACGGAGCCCCCACCGGGCGGGACCGCGTCGGCGCCCGCGGCCGGTAGGACCGCACCGCCGATCACCATCGTGGTCGCCATGGCCAAGGCCAGGACGACGCGAGCAGCACGAGACTGCAGCATCTGGTTCCCCTCTCCCTGTCGCGGGCGCCCGCACGGCGCTCGCTGTGACGCCCGACACCGTAGTCCTGCTCACGTCCGGCGACCACCCGTGCGACCGATCCGACGCCCGAGCAACGGCTCCGACCCGCCGTCAGCAGGTCGAGGGGCTCCTGGTCGATGCCGATGTCAGCCCTGACCGACAGCCGGTCGGTCTCGTCGACGAGGTCCCGAGGGCCCCGTGACGCTCTGGACACGGTGTCGAGACGACCCAGCTCATCGCCGAACCCGTGGAACGCCCTGACCTGGGTCTGGATGGTGGAGACGATGGGACTCGAACCCACGACCCCCTGCTTGCAAAGCAGGTGCTCTAGCCAACTGAGCTACGTCCCCTGGTGGGGCCGACCCTACCGGGTGGGATCGGGGCGGCGGGCGTGGAGAACGGCCTGCGGGGTCGTCTCGTGGGCACGCTCCGGGGCGCGTACGAGCCGATGGAGGAGGTCGAGGCCCGCTGCGGCGAGGTGGGCGGCGACGACGTCGGGGTCGTGGCGATGGCTCGTGAGGGCGACACCCGAGCCATGGGCGTCGGCGCGGCGGACGGCCTCGCCCGCGCCGGCCTGGAAGGCGACGAGCACATGCCCACCGGGCCGGACCACGCGCACCAGCTCTCCGATCACCGGCCCGAGCCGCTCGGGTGACGTGTGGATCACCGAGTACCAGGCCACGATGCCAGCAGCCGCGCCGTCCCGGAGCGGCAGCGCGGCCAGCTCGGCCCGGGCCAGGGGCAGCGCCGGATGGGCGACCTGGGCGGCCGCGAGCATGGCGGCCGCCACGTCGATGCCGAGGACGGGCAACCCGGCCTCGACCAGTCGAGCAGCGGCCCGGCCCGGCCCGCACCCGGCGTCGACGACGATGCCCGGCGGACCGGCGCGCAGCATCGTGGCGAACCGGTCGATGGCCCGCAGGTCCGCCGGCGCCTCGACCTCGACGGACAGGGCGACGCCGATCCGCTCCAGGTAGAGGTCGACCCCGACGTCGTAGACGACCCCGACGGCGGCCGCGGCCTGGTCCGGCTCCTGCTGCACCTCCGGAGGCTCCTCCTGCACCACCCGAGTGTGGCCGATCCTCGCCTCCGTCCCCGCCGCCACGGGGAGGTCGGAGCATGATCGAGGAGCGAGCTCCGCCGAACAGATCTCACGGAGAGAGGTCGTGTGAACAATTTCAGCACGGAGCGTGATCTTGTGGCAGACTGGCCACGCCGAGCGTCCTGCCACGTGGGTGGCGGTCCACCTCGGAGACGCCATCCTGCCATGACGCCGCCTCCCACCTCGCTCCTCGTCGCCGGTCGACCACGCCGCGCCGTGCTCGGGACGTGCCCCGGATGAGCGACGGCGGTGGCCTCTGGGACGGCCGGTGGGTCGTGTGCCGCGCCCACACCCTCGCCCGCCTCGACGACCCCGAGGCGGCCGACGGGCCCGCCATCGTCGGCCTCGAACACCTCCCGCCCGCGGCCCAGCCGTCGGTGGTCGCCCTGGTCGGAGACCTCACCCGACCGGTCGACGCCCAGGTCGCCCTGCCTCTCCCCCCCGGAGGCCACGCCCTGCTGACCCTGCGGGGCGACCCCGCCCACGTCGAGGTCGTCGTCCGGGGCGCCGGGCCCCAACCCGAGCCCGACCCCGGCGAGGCGCTCCTCACCGTCCTGCCCGACGGTCGTCGCGCCGAGCTGGCCGGCGTCGCCGCCTGCGTCATCGACCCCGACGGCACCACCGCCGCGGTCAGCCCCGCCCTCGCCGACCTGGCCGGGGTGCCCGCCGCCACGCTCGCCCGCGAGGGCCTGGTCGCGGTGGTCGACCCGGCCGACCACGGCCGGGTCATCGGCGTCGCCCGACGGGTCACCGACGACGCCGTCGGCGTCCGCATCCAGCCCGGCGACGGCGGCCCGACCCGTTGGGTCGACATCCGCGGCGTCGACCTGCACCCCGACCCGGCGTCGATCGCCGACAGCGGCCCCACCGACCACGGCCGCCTCCTGCTGATCACCGAGCTCCACGCCCGCGCCGGCGACCTGGCCCGGGCCGCCCACCGGGCGTCGGCCGCGTTCGTCCAGGCCCCGTCGGGCCGGGCCCGGCTGTCGTCCGACGGCACGATCACCGCGGCCAACCCGGCCCTGGCCGGCTTCGTCGGGGCGCAGCCCGAGCAGCTCACCGGCCACCACCTGGTCGACCTGGTCGACCACGGCGACCGCACCGCGCTGGTGACGCTCCTCGCCGCGGTCCTCCGGGGCGACCTGGCCGCGGTGGAGCACGAGGTCCGCCTGGCCCCGCACGTCGCCGTGTTCGAGGACGACGAGCCCCGCCCCGGCCGGCCCGAC
>CAYQGF010000014.1:0-25295 GCA_964416885.1 uncultured Iamiaceae bacterium | reverse complement strand
CGCCGAGGCCTACGGGGCCGACTGGCGCAGCCTCCTCGACCTGCCCTCCTGACCGCCGCGCTAGCCTGCTGGTCCGGCCGGTCGAGGGAGGGACGGACGCCGATGCACATGTGCCCGCACTGCCGGGCCGGGGTCGAACCGGGCCGAAGTCACTGCCCGATCTGCGACATGCCTGTCGCCCTGCCGTACGACCCCACCCAGGTGGGCGCGACGCCGACGGCGCCGCCCGGCACGCCCACGCCCGTTGGCGGGGTGCCGGCGGTCCCCACCCCGGCCCCATGGCCGACCGCAGCTCCGCCCGCCCCCGGCTACTCGGCGTTGCCGCACCCCAATCCCGCGGGTGTCTATCCCCCGACCGGCTACGCCGCACCGATCGGGTATGCGCCGGTCTACCCGGTGGTCCCGGTGGTGGCGCCCCCCAAGAGCAAGGCTGCCGCGGCCCTCCTGTGCTTCTTCCTCGGGGGCCTGGGGATCCACCGCTTCTACACCGGGCAGACCGGTCTCGGCCTGGCCATCCTGCTGACCTCGCTGATCCTCGGGCCGTTGACGCTGGGACTGTGGTACATCGTGACCTTCGTGTGGCTCCTGGTCGACTTCATCCTGATCCTGGCCGGCGGGGTGCGGGACCAGTACGGGCGGCCGCTGGTCTGACCGACTGGCCCCGGCCCCGGCGCCACCGGGCCGGCCGGGGGACGGCGTTAGCCTCGCGGTCGTGCCCGCTGCCCCTGTCGTCCGCTTCGCCCCCTCGCCCACCGGGTTCCTGCACGTCGGCGGGGCCCACTCGGCCCTGGCCAACTGGCTGGTCGCCCGGGCCTCCGGCGGCACCTTCCTCCTCCGCATCGAGGACACCGACGCCGAGCGCAACCGGCCCGAGCTGGTCGACAACGTGTTGGAGATGCTGCGCTGGCTCGGCCTCGACTGGGACGGCGAGCCGGTGCACCAGAGCGACCGCACCTCGGTCCACCGTGACGTCGCCCTCCAGATGGCCGCCGACGGGCTCGCCTACTGGTGCGACTGCACCCCCGAGCAGGTCCGGGCCCGCGCCGAGGAGCGTGGTGGCCCGCCCGGCTACGACGGCCACTGCCGCGACCGGGGGCTGGCCCAGGCCGTCGGCGCCACCGCCCTCCGCTTCCGTCGGCCCGAGGGCACCACGGCCTGGACCGACCTGGTGCGGGGCGAGGTCAGCTTCGCCAACGCGTCGCTCGAGGACTTCGTGCTGCTGCGCTCCGACGGCTCGCCGGTGTTCCTGCTGGCCAATGCCCTCGACGACGCCCACATGGGCATCACCCACGTCATCCGGGGCGAGGACCACGTCAACGGCACCCCGAAGTACCTGATGATCCTGCGGGCGCTCGGTCTGCCGGAGCCGGTCGCCTTCGCCCACATGCCCCTGCTGGTCAACGAGAGCCGCAAGAAGCTGTCGAAGCGGCGCGACGACGTGTCGGTGGCCGATTACCGGGCCGAGGGCTTCATCCGCGAGGGCCTGGTCAACTACCTGGCCCTGCTGGGCTGGGGGCCGCCCGACGGGGAGGAGATCAAGTCGGTGGAGGAGATCCTCGCCGTCTACGACCTCGCCTCGGTCAACCCGTCGCCGGCGTTCTTCGACCGCAAGAAGCTCACCCACGTCAACGCCGAGTGGATCCGACGCCTCCCGCTCGACGACTTCCTCGACCGGGCCGGGGCGTTCCTGCCCAACGACGAGGCCCGGGCCGCGCTGGCGACGATCGGGCCGCTGGTGCAGGAGCGGGTGCGGACGCTGGCCGAGGTGCCCGACATGGTCGACTTCCTCTGGCTGGCCGAGCCGGCCGTCGACGAGGCCGACTGGGACAAGGTCGTGGTCCGGGGCCGGGCCGCGGCGGAGATGCTCGCCGCCGCCGGGGCCGAGCTGACCCGGGTCGAGGGATGGACCTCGGCCGCCATCTCCGACGCCATGGAGCGGGCCGCGGTCGCCGCCGGCATCGTCAAGGACGACGGCAGCCCGCAGATGGCGAAGGCGTCCGGCCCCGTCCGGGTCGCCACCACCGGTCGCCGGGTCGGGCCGCCGCTCTGGGAGTCGTTGGAAGCGCTGGGCCGCGACCGCACGCTCGCCCGCCTGGCCGCCGCCCGGGAGCGCCTGGGCTGATGTCGTCGCCCCTGGCCACCGACCTGCCCCCGGGCACGATGTCCAGCGGCGAGCACGCGGCCCTGCAGGTCGAGGCGGCGGGGCCGATCGGGCGCCGCCGGGCGTGGCGCCGGCGGGTGGTGCGGGCGGTGGGCGTGGCGATGCTGCTCGTGCTCGCCTACCTGTCGGTCACGTTCATCCAGGTCTGGCGGGCGTCGAGCCGTGTCGACCCGCACCGGGCCGAGGCGATCGTCGTCCTCGGCGCGGCCCAGTACGACGGGCGGCCGTCGCCGGTGCTCGAGGCCCGGCTGGAGCACGCCCTGGAGCTGTACCGCCAGGGCCTGGCGCCGCTGATCGTGGTCACCGGGGGGCGGCAGGCGGGGGACACCTACACCGAGGCCACGGCCGGCTACAACTGGCTGCGCGACCGGGACGTGCCCGACGAGGCGATCCGCAAGGAGGTCCAGGGCCGCACCACCTACGAGTCGCTCGCCGCCACCGCCCGGTTCCTGCGTGACGACGACGTGACCGACGTGCTGCTCGTCACCGACGGCTACCACGCCCTCCGGGTCGGCGGGGTGGCCCGGGAGGTCGGGTTGCGCCCCCACGTGTCGAGCGTCGACACCGACAGCCCGACCCTCCCCCAGCTCGTGCGGGAGACCGGCGCCGTCGCCCTGGGCCGCATCGTCGGCTACCGGCGGGCGACCAACTGGTTCGACTGACGAGGACCGCTTCGGTAGGGTGATCGCTCCACCTTTCGGGGGTGGTGTAATCGGTAACACAACTGGTTCTGGTCCAGTCATTGGGGGTTCGAGTCCTCCCCCCCGAGCGGATGTGGGCTTCCGGCCCGCGACCACATAGGCTCTCCGAGCCGTTCAGCCCCCATCGTCTAGCGGCCTAGGACACCACCCTCTCAAGGTGGCGGCACGGGTTCGAATCCCGTTGGGGGTGCCATCCACGAAGCCCCTGGTGAGCGCACCGAAACGTGCCCTGGCCAGGGGCTTTGCGCGTCGTGGGATGCGGGCGGGATTGGTCAGGTCGCGCTCGCGATGGCGGCAGCCGCGATGGTGTCGAGGAAGGTCGGCGTGACCGGTTCTCGCGTCATGAGCAACCGGAAGTGGATGGGGGCGATGAACAGCTCGAGCAGTTGCCTGGTGTCGGTGCCCGGGTCGATCTCGCCCCGAAGCTTGGCTCGGTCGACGAGTCCCTCGCACTCGGCGAGACGGGCGGCCCAGAAGCCGGATCGGGCTGCGGCCGCGTCGGTGTCGTCAGTGTTGGACGCCATCGTCCGCATGAGCGCTTGGCCGAGCGGCGAGGTCCCGTAGTCGACGAGCTGCTGGCCGAGCCCGGTGAGGTCGCCGTGGATGGTGCCGGTGTCGGGAACCTGGAGGAGCTCGGCGCTGTGGGCGATCAAGGCGTCGAGTGCGAGATGGTGCCGGTTGCCCCAGCGCCGGTAGATCGAGGTCTCGTGCACACCGGACCGCGCCGCGATCGCGGCGATGGTCAGACCGTCGAAGCCGGTCTCCGCGAGCACGTCGATCGTGGCTGCGAGGACCGATGCTCGGACCTGCGCGCTCCGGCCACCAGGTCGGCGGCGCACGTCGGGGTCGGACACGAGGGCAGACTAACGCAAGTCCTCTTGCGTTATCTGTCCGCGGGGCATACCGTCAACTAACGCAAGGATCTTGCCTTTGGGGCGAGACCGATCCGAGGGAGAGCCGATGTCCTTTCAGTGGCCGGTTGACGTGGAGGCCCTGTGGGTCGAGCGGTACCCGCAGATGGTCAACAGGGGTCTGCCCGACGAAGTGGTCGATGGCATCCGCGGCCGCGTCACCGAGATGTGGGGCGACGAGCCCGGCACCTGGACCCACGAGTGGTCCCGGGTTGCCGACCGGTACGCCGAGGCTGGAGACACTGCGTTGGCGGTGCTGGCCTACGGCTACGCGAAGTTCCCGACCCTTGCTGACGAGGGCCGGCGCGCCGCCTATGCCAAGCAGATCGAGCAGTGCCTCATCGCCGCTTCGACCGGGGCGGTGACCTTCGAGCGGCGCGTCGTCGACATCGAGCACCACGGCGTCCAGGTCCCTGTCACCGTGCACCAGTACTCCACCCCCGGTGCTGGCCTGGCCGGTTCACCGGTCCTGCTCGCGAGCGGCGGCGTCGACGCGTGGAAGGACGACTTCCATGGCCTGTGGGAGGCGTTCACGCAGTTCACCGGCATGACCGTCCTGGCCTTCGACATCCCGGGCACCGGTGAGTCGACCGTCGGGATGTCGGCCGACAGCGTCGGGATCGTGTCCCAGCTCGTCGCCGAGGCCCGCCGTCTCGGTGACGGCAGGGTGGCGCACTTCGGGCTGTCGATGGGCGGCCACTTCTCCGCCCGCACCGGCCTCGCCGGCGAGGTCGACGCCGCCGTGGTGCTCGGCGGCCCGGTCCGAGCCGCGTTCACCGCCGAGACCCCCGACGGGGCGATCGGAGGGATCATCGCCAACGCCATGGGCCTCGACGCACCTCCGACCGTCGACGAGATCCAGGAGCGATGGGCCCCGATGTCGCTGGCCCCACTCCTCGAGACCGACACCGGGGCCCCGATGCTGGTGGTCAACGGCGCGGACGACCCGCTGGTCCCCCAGGAAGACACCCTGCTGTTCGAGGGCCGGACCAACGCCGAGGTCCACCTGCTGCCCGACTCCGGGCACTGCGCCGCCGAGAAGCTCGCCGAGGTCGTCCCCCTGATGATCGGGTGGGTCGGCACCACCATGACGCCCTAGTAATACCTACATTCGCTGATGTATGTTTTGGGGATGGCAGCACGCGAGGTGGCGGAGTCGGCCCGGGAGCGGCGTACCCAGGCCGACCGCAGCGCCGCCACCCGCGCCGTGCTGGCCGATGCTGCGGTCGAGGTCCTCATCGAACGCGGGTGGTCGGCGGTGACCGTCGTCGAGGTCTGCAACCGTGCCGGGCTCACCCGGGGCGCGTTCCACCACCACTACTCCAGCCTCCCCGAGCTGCTCGCCGATGCCCTCCGTCGCCTCTACGACGAGATGCGCTCGACGCCTCGGCACGAGGTCGTCGGGCTCGTCGACCTCGTCGGGCTCGTCGACGTCATCTGGGCCCACGTCGGCAAGCCCCGCTTCAAGGCCGTCATCGAGGCGTGGCTGGCGATGGCGAACGACCCGAGCCTCCAGCCCGAGATCGGCCCGGTCGTCGTCGAGTTCGCGGCGCTGGTCAACCCCGACCGCCACGGCCTCGACGCCGAGGCCCGTGACTTCGTCATGACGGCGCGGGAGACGATGATCGGCCTGGCCCTGGGGCGGGCGACCAACGGCGGCAAGCCGCTGGGCCACGAGCGCCGGGTGCTGGACCGGCTTCGGGCCGAAGCGGCCGCCATCGACGCCCGGCGAGCCCCGCCGGAGACCGAAAGGAAGGCTCCCTCATGAGCGACGCGACCGAGACCACGTCCCCTGGGGGCATCTTGGTGGAGGCGGAGGAGTTCGACGACTACGGCGGCTGGGTCGTGGACTCGCAGTTCGAGGTTCAGATGGGCTCGCCGTACCTCCTCGCCCACGGGCTGGGCCGCCCGGTCGCCGACGCGACGACCGTGGTCGCGATCGATGAGGCCGGCGAGTACGAGGTGTGGGTGCGGGCCAAGGATTGGGTGCCCTCGCACCACCCCGGGCGCTTCACGCTGGTCGTCAACAGCGAGACGCTCGATGCCGAGCTGGGAGCGAACGGCCAGGACTGGTCGTGGCAGTCCGCCGGCGTGGTCGAGCTGGCTCGGGGCGACGCCACGCTGGCCCTCCACGACCTGACCGGGTTCGACGGGCGCTGTGACGCGATCTACCTGAGCCGGGACGGGTCGACGCCGGTCGACGGGGCCGGCGAGGAGGCCCGGGCGTGGCGCAAGCGCCTCCGGGGCCTGCCTGCCGAGCCGGTCGATGCCGGCACCTACGACGTGGTCGTGGTCGGCGGTGGCATGGCCGGGTGCGCGGCGGCGTTGACCGCGGCCCGGTTCGGGTGCCGGGTGGCGCTGGTCCAGGACCGGCCGGTGCTGGGTGGCAACGCCAGCAAGGAGATCGGCCTCAGCCCTCGCGGCGAGAGCGGCGACCTCCTCCGCGAGCTGTCGGAGCGGTCCCCGGATGGCGACATCGCCGCCCGTCGGGTGTTGGAGGCCGAGCCCAACGTGTCGCTGTTCCTGGAGCGCCGGGTGTACGACCTCGCCACCGACGGAGCGAAGATCGTCTCGATCGACGTCCGCGAGGCCCGCAGTGGCGCCGAGTCCCGCCTCGCCGCGCCGATCTTCATCGACTGCACCGGCGCCGCCATCCTCGGCCGCATGGCCGGCGCCGAGACCCTGTCGGGGCAGGAGGGCCGCGACGACTACGGCGAGCCGACCGCCCCCGAGCGGGGCGACGACATGCACCACGGCAACACGCTGTTCTTCCGCACCCGCATGGCGGAGGGCCCGGTGCCGTTCCCGGAGGTGCCGTGGGCGACGGAGGTGGCCAAGGACTACGCCAACCTCAGCGGCCAGCTCACCCAGCCCGGCGTCGAGAACGCGCCCGGCCCCAAGCCCGGCCAGAACCCGGCGGATGACCCTGTGTTCGACTTCTCCGACGTGGCGCCGGGGGAGAACCCGCTGATGGCGTTCCCGGCCACCCACTTCTGGGAGTACGGCCAGTGGCACGACCTCTACACCCAGGGCGAGGAGATCCGCGACCACCTCCTCCGGGCGCTGTACGGGACGTTCTCCAACGTCAAGCGTCTCGACCCCGACAACTACGCCAACCTCGAGCTCGAGTGGATCGCCCACGTCGCGGCCCAGGGCGAGTTCGACCGGTACAAGGGCGACCACGTGCTGACCGAGACCGACATCCGAGACCACACCGAGTTCGCTGACGCCGTGGTCCGCAACGACGGCGCCTTCTGCCTCCACTACCCCAACCAGCCCGGCGAGGGCGACTACGACTTCCGGCTCAAGGACTGGGTGTGGGACGTGCGGGACCACAAGCCGTACGCCATCCCGTTCCGCTGTCTGTACTCGACCAACATCGACAACCTGATGATGGCCGGCAAGCACATCAGCGTCACCCACGTCGCCGGCAGCTCCGTCAAGCTCATGGGCAACGGCGCCCAGCACGGCGCGGCGGTCGGCGCGGCAGCGTTCCTGTGCACCAAGCACGCCACCACCCCCCGTGGCATCTACGACGAGCACCTCGACGATCTCCAGGACCTCACCACCGAGATCACCGGGTGCGGGCACCTCCACCTCCCGCCGGGCGACCCGGATCTCGGCCCCAGTGCCCGTGAGGTCGCCGAGCGCCACGCCCGAGACGTCGTCGACGGCAACCTCGAACGAGCGATGGCCGACTTCCACGGCACCGCCCTCACCAAGCTCATGGAAGCCGGCGCCCTGCCGCCCGACCCGACGACCACCTGGGAGATCCTCTCCGAGCAACCCGGGATCGAGCACGTCGACTTCCACGTCCGCTACTCCAACGACACCGACACCCTCGAGCTGAAGACCCGCTGGCTCCAGATCGCCGGCCGCTGGCGCATCACCGAGACGACCAAGATCGAGGCGGTCTCGGGCTGACGGGGCCGGACCGGGGTCACTCGCAGGCGACGCCGTCGTTGTCGCGGTCGAGGGCGGGCCGGTAGCCGGGCTCGCCCCGGTGGATCGGCGCGGCGCCGGCGGCGCGGGCGGCGGTGCAGTTCTCGTAGTAGGCGCCGGTCGGAGCGGGGGGAGTCGGGGCCGAGGAGGGCGGGACGAACGGCTGCGGGGCGGGCGGGGGTGCCGTCGTCGGGGGCGCCGTGGGCGGTGGGGGTGGCGCCGTCGTCGGAGGTGCCGTGGGAGGTGGCGGCGGTGCGGTCGTGGTGGTGGTCGTCGTTGTCGTCGTCGGGGCGGGGCCCTCGCCGTTGAGGTGGGCGACGACGGCGTCGTAGGCGGACCGGTCGTAGGACGGTGTCGATCCGCCCTCCTGGAAGTGCACCGTGGTGCGGGTGCCGACGACCTCGGCCGACAGCGGGCCCGACGCCCAGTCCTCGGCGCCGTCGACGGTCTCCCACTCGACGATCGTGAGGATGTCGGTGGTGGTCCACTTCGCGCAGGGGACGTCGTCGTGGCAGTTGCGGTCGGTGGTGTCCCTCGGGTTCGGTGGGTCGAGGCCGGCGCGGCCGAAGGCGAGCATCACCTCGTCGGTGGTGATGGTCTCCGGTGGCTCCGTCGTCGTGGTCGTCGGCTCGGTGGTCGTCGGTGCCTCGGTGGTGACCTGCTCGGTCGCCGGGCTCGCGGCGTCCTCCTTCTCGTCCGGGTCGCCCGCGACCAGGCCGACGACGACGAGCAGGAACCCGAGGCCGAGGCAGGCGATCACGGGGACCAGGGCCTTCGGGAAGCCGCCCTTGGCGCCGATCTTCACGGAGGGGCCGATCCACTGCTGGCCGTCCCACTGGCGCTGGTGGCCGGGCGTCGTGGGGTCCGGGTACCAGCCGGCCGGCATGGCGGTCGGTGTCGAGGGAGCGTGCTGCTCGTCCCAGCCCGGGCCGGTCGAGGTCGGCGGATAGCTCATGGGTCCTCCCCCTGGTGAGCGGGCGCCGCGTTGGCGCTCGGGGACCTCATCGGCGTCTCGCCCTCGACCATGAGGATGCCTTCCGCGCCCGTCCGAGGACGCTATGAGCGTGAACTTTGAGTGGGTTGTTCCGCCTGGCGGTCTTTTGCGCTCAAAGTTCGGGGGGTCAGACGCGGGTGGGGCTCGCGGGGAGGCGGAGGCCGCCCATGCCGCCGTCGACGGAGAGGATGGTGCCGGTGGTGAAGGCGGCGGCGGGGCCGGCCAGGTAGGCGACGGCGGCGGCGACCTCCTCGGGGCGGCCCAGGCGGCCAACGGGCTGGCGGGCCTCGAGCTGGGCCCGGGCCGCCACCGGGTCGGGGGCGGCGTCGAGCAGCCGGCCCACCCACGGCGTGCCCACGGTGCCGGGGGCGACGGCGTTGACCCGGATGCCCTCGGCCACCCCGTCGGCGGCCATGGCCAGCGTGAGGGCGTGGACCGCTCCCTTCGAGGCGCTGTAGACGGCCCGGAGGGGGAGCCCGGCGTGACCGGCGATCGACCCGATGTTGACGATGGCGGCGTGGTCGGAGGCGACCAGATGGCGATGGGCGGCGCGGGTCGTGCGGACGATGCCGAGGACGTTGACGTCGTAGACCCGGAGCCACTCGTCGTCGTCGTTCTCGGTGACGGGCCCGACGGCACCGATGCCGGCGCAGTTGACGACGACGTCGAGGCCCCCGAGCTGGTCGACCACCCGGCCGATGGCGGCGTCGACGGCGGCCTGGTCGGTGACGTCGGCCCGGACGGCCAGTACCACGCCGGGCCCGGTCGCCTCGGCCAGGTCGAGGCCGGCGACGGCGGCACCCCGGGCGGCCAGGGCAGCGGCGCAGGCCTCGCCGATCCCGGAGGCGGCGCCGGTCACGACGGCCACCAGGCCGTCCATCTCACGGGTCGTGTCGTCGGTCATCGGGTCCTCCAGGTGGGGCCGTCGGGGAAGTGGTACCGCTCGATGGCGGCGGGGCGCAGGGTCGAGCTGTAGCCCGGCCCGCTCGGCACGACGTAGCGGCCGCCGCGGACGACGGCGGGGTCGACGAAGTGCTCGTGGAGGTGGTCGGCGAACTCGACCACCCGCCGGTCGTCGTCGCCCCCGACGGCCACGGCGTCGAACATGGCCAGGTGGGGCACCAGCTCGCACAGCCCGACGCCCCCGGCGTGCGGGCACACCGGGACGTCGAACGTGGCCGCCAGCAGCAGGGTGGCGATGTTCTCGTTGACCCCGGCGACCCGGCAGGCGTCGACCTGGCAGACCTCCATGGCCCCGCTGGCCAGGAACTGCTTGAACATGACCCGGTTCTGGCAGTGCTCGCCGGTGGCGATCGGGGTGGCGACGGCGTCGGCGATGGCCTTGTGCCCGGCGATGTCGTCGGGCGAGGTCGGCTCCTCGGCCCACGCCAGGTCGAAGGGTTCGAGGGCGCCGATGACCTCGATGGCCTGGTCGACCTCCCAGCGCTGGTTGGCGTCGACGGAGAGCCGGACGTCCGGCCCGATCGTCTCCCGCACCAGCCGGACCCGACGCACGTCGTCGGCCGGGTCGGCGCCGACCTTGATCTTCACGTGCCGGAACCCGGCGGCCACGACCTCCCGGCACAGGGCCTGCACCTGCTCGTCGGGGTAGCCCAGCCAGCCGGCGGAGGTGGTGTAGGCCGGCAGCCCCTCGGCCATGAGCCGCCGTTCCCGCTCGTCGCGCCCGGCCGCGGCCCGGTCGAGGAGGTCGAGCGCCTCGTCCGGGGTGAGGGCGTCGGTGAGGTAGCGCCAGTCGACCAGGTCGACGACCGCGGCGGGGGCCATGTCGACGAGCACCTTCCACACCGGCTTGCCCTCGACCTTGGCGTGCAGGTCCCACAGGGCGTTGAGCAGGGCGCCGGCGGCGAGGTGGACGACGCCCTTCTCCGGCCCCAGCCACCGCAGTTGGCTGTCGCCGGTGAGTGCCCGGCCCAGGGGGCCGAGGTCGGTGGCGAGCGAGCGGACGTCGATGCCGACGACGTGGTGGGCGAGGGCCTCGATGGCGGCGACGCACAGCTCGTTGCCCCGGCCGATGGTGAAGGTGAACCCGTGGCCCTCGACGTCGCCGTCGGTCTCCAGGACGACGTAGGCGGCGGAGTAGTCCGGGTCCGGGTGCATGGCGTCGGAGCCGGCCAGGTCCCGGGAGGTGGGGAAGCGGAGGTCGTGGGTGCGGGCCCCGGTGACCTTCACCCGGCGACGACCTGTTGGCGCTGCGTCCCGAGGTGGGTGATCGAGGCCTCCACCACGTCGCCGGGCGTCAGGTAGGCATCCGGGCCCCGGCCGAGGGCGACGCCGCCCGGGGTCCCGGTGTTGACGACGTCGCCCGGCTCCAGGATCAGGTGCTGGCTCAGGTACCAGACCAGGTGGTCGATGCCGAAGATCAGCTCGGCGGTGGTGCTCGATTGGCGGGGCTCGCCGTTGACCGTGAGCGACAGGGCCAGGGCCCCGACGTCGGGGACGTCGCCCGCCGGCACCAGCCACGGCCCGAGCGGGTTGAACGTCGGGCAGGACTTGCCCAGGTACCACTGGCCGCCGCCCCGCTCGAACTGGTACTCCCGCTCCGACACGTCGTTGGAGAGGGCGTACCCGGCGACGACGTCGGCGGCGGCCTCGGGCCCGGGCAGGCGGTAGGCGCGCCGGCCGATCACGACCGCCAGCTCGACCTCGTAGTCGGTCGTGGTGCTGCCCGGCGGGACGACGATGGCGTCGTCGGGGCCGACGATCGTGCTGACCGCCTTGGAGAAGACGACCGGCGTGGCCGGCGGCTCGGCCCCGGTCTCCCGGGCGTGGTCGGCGTAGTTGAGGCCGATGCACACCAGCGAGCGAGGGGTGGCGACCGGCGGGCCGAGGCGGGCGCCGGCGAGGTCGACCTCGGGCAGCTCGCCGAGCCGGTCCCGCACCCGGTCGATGCCGTCGACGGCGAGGAAGGCGCCGTCGATGTCGGCGGTCAGCGGCGTCAGGTCCCGGGCGCGACCGTCGTCGGTCAGCACAGCAGGTCGTTCGTGGCCCTCGGGGCCGTAGCGCAGGAACCTCACAGGTCCTCCATCCGGTAGGTGTGGCGGGCGGTGGCGCCGAAGACGGCGTCGGGGTCGCAGCGGGCGAGCAGGTCGTGGGCGACGGCGAGCACCCGGTCGTAGGGGGCGGCCAGCTCGCAGACCGGCCAGTCGGAGCCGAACAGCAGCCGGTCGGGGCCGAAGGCGTCGATGGCCACGTCGACGTAGGGCGCCAGGTCGGCCGGTTCCCAGGTGCTCCAGGTCGCCTCGGTGACGAGGCCGGACACCTTGGCCACGACGTTCGGGCACCGGGCCAGCGCCCGGAGGTCGTCGGCCCAGGGGTGCAGGGCCCCGCGGGCGATGGGCGGCTTGCCGAGGTGGTCGAGGACGAAGGTGAGCGCCGGCACCGTGGCCGCCGCGTCCCGGCAGGCGGCGAGCTGGTCGGGACGGACGACGAGGTCGTAGGCCAGCCCGGCCTCGGCCAGGGTGCGGAGGCCGGCGAGGACGTCGGCCCGGGCCAGCCAGGCCGGGTCGGGCTCGGACTGGACCTGGTGGCGGACGCCGACCAGCCGGCGCCCGCCCGGCGCCGAGCGGACGGCATCGAGCTGGGCCGCCACGTCGCCGGTCAGGTCGAGCCAGCCGACCACCGCGGCCGGCCGGGCGCGGTGCTGCTCGGCGATGGCGAGCAGGGTGAGGGTCTCCTCGAACGAGGCCCGGGCCTCGACCACCACCGAGGCGTCGATGCTCGCCGCACCCAGCACCGTGTCGGCCTCGGTGGCGGGGACGTCGCGCCGGATCGGGGCCAGGGTCGGGTCGTCGAGCCAGCCCAGCCCGGGCTGGTCGAGCATCCAGAGGTGGTGGTGGGCGTCGACGATCACCGCGCCACTCCCGAGGTCGCGGCGATCTCGTCGAGCTCGGCCCACAGGGCCTCCGGCACGTCGAGGCCGGCCATCGCCACGGCGTCACGGACCTCGGCCGCGGTGCGGGCGCCGACCAGCACGGACGTGACCCCCTCGTACCGCAGGGGGAGCTGGACCGCCGCGGCCCGCAGCGGCACGCCGTGGCGGGCGCACGCCTCGGCCATGGTCGCCACCGCCCGGCGGACCTCGGCCGGGGCCGGTGCGTAGTCGTACATCGGCGTGCGGTCGGGGTCGGCCAGGATCCCGCTGTTGAACACGCCACCGACCACCACGCCGACGCCGCGCTCCCGACAGAGGGGGAGCAGTTCGCGGCTGGCGCTCCGGTCGAGCAGCGAGAGGCGGCCGGCGACCAGCACGACGTCGACGTCGGTCGCGGTCACGATGCGGGCGAGTGCGCCGGCGTCGTTCATCCCGGCGCCCACGGCGGCAACGATGCCTTGTTCCCGCAGCTCGACCGCGGCGGGGATGGCCTCGCCGATGGCCTGGTCGAGGTGGTCGTCGGGGTCGTGGACCAACAGCACGTCGACCCGCTCCAGGCCGAGGCGGTCGAGGCTGGCCTCCAACGACCGGCGGACACCCGCGGCCGAGAAGTCGAACACCGCCCGGCCCGGTGGTGCCCCGGTGAACATGTCGTCGGCGTCGCGCTCGGCCACCGGCTCGACCAGCCGGCCGACCTTGGTGGACACGACGGCGGGACGGCCGAGGGCGCGCAGGGCCTCGCCCACCCGCCGCTCGGCCAGGCCGTAGCCGTAGAGCGGAGCGGTGTCGACGTGGCGGACGCCGGCGTCGAGGGCGGCGGCGACGGTGGCGACCGCCTCGTCCTCGGTGCCTGCCGCGTACAGGCCGCCGAGGGGCGCGGTTCCGAGCCCCAGGCGCGACAGCACGACGCGGCCGTTGGGCAGGGGAGCGGGGCCGACCACCACCTCAGCCGGCCCCGTCGAGGGCGCGTCGCAGCCAGCGCTCGCCGGCGGCCAGGTGCATGGTGGCCGCGGCCCGGGCCAGCTCGGGGTCGCCGGTGCGGAGGGCGTCGAGGACGGCCCGGTGCTCGTCGATGGTCTGGGCGGTGGCGCCCTCGTCGGCGCGGGCCCGGCCGATCAGCGTGCGAGCGGCCTCGGTGCGGAGGGCGTCGAGCAGGGCGCGCAGGGCCTCGTTTCCGCTGGCCCGGGCCACCACGTCGTGGAACTCGGCGTCGGCGGCGACGAACACCTCGGCGTCGTCGTCCTCGGCGGCGGTCGTCATGGCGTCGAGGAGGCGGTCGAGGGTGGCCAGGTCGTCGTCGGTGAGCCGGGTGACGGCGAGGGCGGTGGCCGCCGGTTCGAGGATCCGCCGCACCCCGTACAGCTCGACCAGCGTGGTCGGGCCGGTGAGCCCGACCGCCAGGCGGAACGGGGCCAGGACCAGGTCCGGCTCGAGCGAGCTGACGTAGGTGCCGTCGCCCTGTCGGACGTGGAGCACGCCGGCGAAGCTGAGCTGGCGCACCGCCTCCCGCAGCGAGCCCCGCGACACGCCCAGCTCCTCGGCCAGCTCGGCCTCGGGCGGCACCTTGTCGCCCACCTGCCAGCGCCGGGTGCGGACCATCTCGGCCAGCGCGGCCACCACCTCGTCGGCCCGGGACACGGCTCAGCCCTTCTTCGGGGGCCGGCGGCCGTGGAGGGCGGGCGTGGTCGGGAAGCCGACGAACCGGGGCTCTTCGGTGAACTCCAGGGCGACGACGGTGACGCCGGCGATCGGGTCGCGCTGGTCGGCCCGCACGTCGGGGATGACGATGCGGGTGCCGTCCTGGACGAACGGCAGTGCCTCGCCGGTGGCCAGGACCCGGGCGCTCCGCAGCGGGGTCGGCATCCCGCTGAAGACCAGCTCGCCGCCGGCGGGCCAGACCCAGGTCCAGGCGTAGACGGTGGAGCCCTTCCGGCTGAGGGTCGAGATGCCGTTGCCGACGCCCCACTGGTCGGCCATGGCGTCGACGGTGCCGTAGGCGCACTCGCCGTTGGCGGCCAGCCAGCGGCCGACGTCGGTGAGCGGCCCCACCGCCTCGGCCGGCACCCGGCCCCGGCCGTCGGGGCCGATGTTGAGCAGGAGGTTGCCCCGGCCGGCGGCACAGGTGGCGAGCATCTTGAGGATGCGGGGGGCGGTGTAGCTGTGCGGCGCGGCCTGCTCGGAGTCGAGGTAGCCCCACGAGAGGCCGTTGAACGTCATGCAGGCCTCCCAGTCGCGGTCGGGGTCGGCGCGGACGTTCTCCTCGGGGGTGCCGAAGTCCTCGGGCAGCAGGCATCGGTCGTTGACGACGATGTCGGGCTGGAGGGCCCGGAGCCGCTGGTTCATCTCCAGGGTGTTCCAGCCCTCGGCGGTCTCCAGCGGGAGCGGGAAGTCGTACCAGAGGACGTCGACCGGCCCGTAGTTGGTGAGCAGCTCCTCGTTGAGGGCGTAGGTGTAGTCGAGGAAGCGGCGCCGGGCCGCGCTGTCGTGGGGGGCCGCCGCGCAGTCCGGGTGGTGCCAGTCGATCAGCGAGGAGTAGAGCCCCACCCGGAGGTCGAGGTCACGGCACGCCTCGACCAGTTCGGCCACGAGGTCGCGCCCCGGCCCTCGGTCGACGCTGTTGAAGGGGTTGGCCCGCGACCCCCAGAGGCTGAAGCCCTCGTGGTGGCGGGTGGTGAGCACCACGTACTTCATCCCCGCGGCCCGGGCCAGCTCGGCCCAGGCCCGCGGCGCCCCGGGCTCGGGCCGGAAGTCGTCGGCCAGCCGCTCGTAGTCGGTGACCGACCAGCCCTCGGCGGCCATGGCCCACTCGTGGCGGCCCAGGGTGGCGTACAGCCCGAAGTGGACGAACAGCCCGAACCGGGCCTCCCGCCACCAGGCCATCCGCCGGTCCCGGCTGGCGGCCAGCTCGGCCTCGTACTCGGCTCGGGGGAGAAGACCGCCCACGCCCAGACATTAGATGTCTCGGGGCTCGCTGTGCTCGTGGGGTGCGCGCGTCGGTCGTGACGACCCTCGAAAGATCCGATGAGTGGGGCCGTCGATGCCCTTGGCTACCGGCGAAGGGCGAGGTCGCAGGTGGCGAGGAGCCGGTCGAGGTCGTCGCGGCCGGCCTCGGCGTCGGGGCCGTCGGGGCGGAGGCCGGCATCGACGATGGCACGACGCCGGTCGTCGGTCAGGTCGGCGAAGGCGGTGGCGAGGCAGGCGCGGTCGTCGTCGTCCGGGGCCGTGGCGAGGCTGGGCGCGATGCCGTCGACGAACGCCGGGGCGAGGTCGAGGACCGCGATGCACCACTGAGCGGCGCCGACGAGGGCATCGAAGGCAGGGGTGTCGGGTTCGGGCCTCGTGCCGATGGCGTCGAGGAGGTCGGGGTCGGTGGCGACGCGGTTGCTGAGGCAGCGGGCCTGAGCATCCGTGAGCGTCAGCCGGTCCCGCACGTACCCGATGGCAGCCTCGGCGCGATCTGCGTCGTCCCGGTCGGGCGTGCTCGTCGGGACGAGGGAGTCGGTGGGGGGTTCTTGGGCGGGGATGCCCTCGGCCAAGGTCGTCGCGGGCCGGGTCTCTTCGGTTGCGTCGTCCGTCGCCGGCACGTCGTCGGCCGAGCGCCACCAGACGATGGCGAGGCCCGACAGGGTGAGGACCATCAGGGCCGCGATGGCGAAGCGTCGCCCGGTCATGGCGGAAACCTACCGGTCCTCTGAACGCGTGTTCCGTAACGGCGGTCGGTCGCGACGTCCTGGACACCAGTCCTCGGGTGTCGGCCCGCGCTCCTTGTCGTCGGGACGACGCTTGCCTACCCTGGGCGCGTTGGTGTCAGTGGCTGCCCGTCAGGGTGGGTGCTGACGGGAAGGGGCGTCTCAGTGGTTCGGTTGCTTCGTCGGGCGTGGAAGCCTCGGCATCGGTCGGCGACAGGGGTCGTGTTCGTGGTGGTCGCGTCGGTGGTGGCTGTCAGCGTCGCGACCCCTGCGCCGGCCATCGAACGGGGCGAGACGGAGCTGGTGTCGGTCGGGAGTGGCGGAGCGGCCGCGCAGGTCAACGCCGTGCAGCGGTTGGCGCTGTCGGGGAACGGGCGCTTCGTGCTCTATCGCGACTCGGGTGAAGGGTTGATCTGGCAGGACCTGGTCGGCTCACCGTCGTCGGCCGTTCTCGTGAACCGCAACTTGGACAACAACGTGGTCTCGGGCGCCCAGCCGGCGATCTCGTCCGACGGGTGCATGGTCGCCTTCGTGTCGACCGACAGCCGGCTCGTGGCCGGTGACACCAACGGGCGCCAAGACGTCTTCGTCCGACGGATGTGCCCGACGATGGGACCGATCGAGCGGGTGTCGCTCGGGCCGGGGGGTGTCCAGGTCACCGATGCCAGCAGCGGGGGACCGGTCCTCTCGGGCGATGGCTCCACGCTGGCGTTCCTGTCGACGTCGACGCAGATCGTTCCGGGCATGGAGGACTCGAGCGCGCGGTTCTCGACCGAGGACGTCTTCGTTCGTGACCTGGCGACGGGGGTGACGGAACTGGTGACGAAGTTGCCGCCGGCCACCGTGACGGGGTCGACGCACCTCACGGGGTCGCACTTCTTCAGCGTCCGGTTGACCAGCCAGGCCCTGACGGAACGGGGGGACGTACTGGTCTTCGGCGGGTCGTACGGCACCGGAGCGCTCGCGAGCGAGCCGTGCTCGGGCACCTACGAGCGGTGGACGGCCTATGCGTATCGTGTCAGGAGCGGCGATGCGGTGACGCCGATCTGGCCGCACACCGTGGGGTGTCGTGCTGACCCGGTGATCTCGGCGGACGGGTCGACGGTGGTCGTCCGGACGCGCGTCCCCGGCGGGTACGAGGCGGCGTCGCCGTCGGGTGCTCGGGCGATGACGATCGCGGTGCCGGGCCACCCGACGGACCTGCCGGTGCCGAGCATCGGTCGTCGCGGCGGTCGGTTGGCGTTCACGTCGACCAGTGCCGCCATCGTGGACGACGACACCAACGGTGTACGAGATGCGTTCGTCCTCGATTGGCCCGGCAGCGTGGCGACCCGGGTGTCGGTGAGCTCCGCCGGCGTTCAGGCCAATGGCACGACGTCGCAGCTCGACCTCTCGCACGGGTTCCGGGCGGTGTTCGTCTCGACGGCGACGAACCTCGATCCGGCGGACATCTTGACCGACCCCGATCTGTTCCTGCGAGGTCTGCCTGGACGGTTGGGGCGCGGGCTGTCGGACCCGGCCTGCTGTTCGGGCCACGACAGTTCTCGTCCATGGGCCGGTGACCCGGTCGATGCGGCATCGGGGAACTTCATCGACACGACCGTCGACCTCACCGGCCCGTCGGGCACATCGTTGGGCCTGGCCCGGACCTACAACTCCTTCGACGCTCGTCAGGGCCTGTTCGGGGTGGGGTGGTCGTCGATCTTCGATGTGGAGGTCTCGGATGCCGGTGAGTGGGCCGATGTGACCTTGGACGATGGGCGGATCGCCACC
Source organism: uncultured Iamiaceae bacterium (assembly GCA_964416885.1). Lineage (GTDB taxonomy): Bacteria > Actinomycetota > Acidimicrobiia > Acidimicrobiales > Iamiaceae > Iamia. The sequence continues at coordinate 7,232 of CAYQGF010000014.1, read as the reverse complement.
TTCGAGGCGGACGGCTCGGGCGGGTGGACGCGACCGCCACGGTTGCGGGCCGACCTGGTCGAGGATGGCGGGCTGTTCTCCATGACATGGGACGACGGCCGGGTGTGGGGCTTCGATGCCGACGATCGCCTGGTGTCGGTGACGACCCCGGCGGGCGAGGTGGTGCAGATCGACCGCGACGCCGACGGGTCGCCCGTGGCAGCTTCCAGCGAGGTCGGCGGCGTCGAGCGGTACCGGTTGGAGCTTTCCTACGCCACAACGGCCTACGACTGGCAGATCGGGCCGCTGGTGGAGTCGGTGTCGGGCTCCGACGGCCGGACCGTCGACGTGGTGTTCGGCCCCTCGGGTGGCGAGGTCGGCGAGGCGCTGTTGGCTCGGGTGGGCAACCCACGGCCGTCCGGCGCCGCGGCCTGGTCGTCGGGGTGGTGGCAGCACTCCTATGACGACGCCGACCGCCTATCGGTGATGGAGCGGACGGTCGATGCATCGCTCAACCCGACCTCGACCTCGGTGCGCACTCGGTTGAAGGTGCGGAACTCCTACGACGAGGCGGGCCGGGTCGACGAGCAGGTCGCGCCGGACGGGTCGACGACGACGTTCGTCTACGGGGAGGGCACGACCACCGTGATCGACTCCGCGAGTGGTGACGAGACGACCTACCTGTCGGACGACGACGGTCGCCAGGTCGGGGTGACCGACGCCGAGCAGGCGGGCCTGGTGCAGGCGTGGAACGGCGCGGGCTACCTGGCGGAGGTCACCGATCGGTCCGGGGCGACGACCCGGATGCTCTACGACGCACAGCAGCGGCTGCGGGTGCGGCTGTTGCCCGACCCCGGAACCGGTGAGGCCGACGAGCCGGGGGTCGGCGAGGACTGGACCAACGTCGTGACCTGGGCGACGCGCTACGAGACGTGGGACTACGCCGCGACCGGGGGAGGCCCGGCGGACCCGCGGGTGACCGCACACCGGAACGTGGCCGGGGAGGTCACCACCTACACCTACGCTGGGGCCGCCCTCGAACCGGCGACGGTGACGACCGCAGCGGGCACCGACCTGGAGGCGACCACGAGCTACACCTACGGCGCCGGCGTGGCATCGGGACAGCTGGCGTCGGTGACGACCCCGACGGGCGTGGAGACCCTCTACAGCTACGACGGCGACGGACGGTTGGCCGAGGTGTCGGCCGGCGGCCGGGTGACCGGCTACACCTACCTCACCACCGACGACGTCGAGTGGGACGAGGACTGGAGCACCGCCGAGCCGACCGCGGTGGAGGCCACGCAGGTGATGGCCGCGGGCTCCGGGAGCACCGCGTCGCGGACGACGACGACCTTGGTCGACGCCGGTGGGCGGACGGTCCGGGTCATCGACCCGCTGGCAGGCGTCGACGCTCCTGGCCACGGCTCGGCTCGGACGGTGTACGACGACCTCGGCGAACCGGTGCTGTCCGTGGACGAGGCGGGGGCGGAGACCACGACCGAGGTCCGCTACGCGACCGACCGGATGGTGCCCCGCGACCTCGAGGAACCGTGTGGCTGTGACCCGGTACTCGGTTGGGCCGAGCCATCGGAGGTCGGCAGCGTGGTGACGACCACCGACCCGGACGGGGTGGTGTCCGAGGCCAGGTACTCCCACAACGGTGACCTGATCGAAGAGCGCGTCACCGATGGCTCGGCCGTTCCGCAGGTCACCCGCCACACCTACGGCCCGCTCGGGCGGTTGGTCCAGACCGAGGTCGATGCCGGCACACCGGCCGACCCGACCACGGTGGTGACGACCTACGGGTACGACGCCAACGGCAACCCGACCCAGACCACCCACGGCCCCACCCTCGGCGCTGTCGACCGCACCACCACGTTGACCTACGACCGGCTCGGCCGGGTCGTCGAGGAGCTCGGCCCCGAGGGCGACGCCGAGCGTCACCACGTCGTGTTCACCTACGACGACATGGGCCGGAAGGTCACCGAGACCACAGCGGCGTCGGACGTCACCGCCGCGGCGATGAGCACCTGGCGGTACGACGAGGCCGGGCGGGTGGCCGAGACGGTGACCTTCCTCGATGGCTACACCGACGACACGACCCCGTAACCCGATCTCTCCGAGCACCCGGATGCCTTGGTCACCCGCTACGCCTACGACGCCGACGGCCGCACCCTGGTCGAGGTGGCCGGCCCCCCGAACCTCGAGACCTTTGCATGGCCGGACGACGAGTCGCCCGGGGACCTCGGGGAGCTGCCCTCCAGCGATCCCCGGCGGGTCACCCGGTACGCGTACGACCCTGACACCGGCGACCTGGTGGCGACCACCCGCCCCGATGGCACCGTCGAAGCCCGCGCGTACGACGACGCCGGCCGCATCCACGAGATCACCGAGACCGCCGCGCCCGTGGGTGAGGACCCCCCGCCGTCCCGACTGGTCGCCCGCTACGACTACGACCTCCGTGGCCGCGTGCTGCACGAATGGGCGCAGTGGGTCGATCCCGCGGGTGACGTGGACGAGGTCGTGGTGGACCGTACGTGGACGCCGACCGGTCTACGGGCGACCGAGACCGATCCCCACCTCGATGGCGCTTCGCCCGGGGAGATCTCGACGGTGACGATGGGGTACACGGATGCCGGCCGGCTGGCCGCGGTGACCGATGCCTTGGGGAACGTGGTGACCTACGACTACGAGCTCGGCCGTCGGGTGCGCCGCCAGGTCTGGGACCTGGCCGGCACCACCGTGGTGTCGCAGCAGACGTGGACCTACGCGCGCGACGGCCAGGTCGCCACCGTGTCGGTGCCGCACGATCCTGGTGATCCGTCGCCGCCGGTGACGGTCTATGACCATGATGACCGTGGCCGGGTGGCCTCGGTCGTCGATGCCACTGGGCGGAGCGAGGTCACGAGCTACACGAGCGGGGGGCAGCCGGCGACGGTCACGTGGGCTGATGGTCCCTCCGACCTCACGCCCACGACGGTTGAGGTGACCTATGACGGTGCGGGTCGTCGGGTCGCGGCGACGGGGAGTGTCGGTGGGTACGCGTGGAGCTACGACCGGGCCGGTCGGTTGGTGAGCGAGACGCGGCCGGGTGGCGCCGGTCCGGCCACTGACATGTGGCGGTGGGACTTGGCGGGCAACCGGGTCTGGCATCGTTCCGACGGTGGTCGTCGGTTGCGCTATGGCTGGGACGAGATGGCTCGCTTGGATGGTGTGTGGGTCGACGTTGCCGAGGAGGTCGACCCACCGGTGTGGTTCCCGGTCGCTGGCTATGGCCGTGATGGCTTCGGGCAGACGGTCCGTGAGACCCTCCAGGCTGGTGGGGTGGGGCAGCGGTTGTGGGAGCGGGACCTCATGGGCCGGGTTCGTGGCTATGACCAGGACGTTGCGTCGCCGGACCTGTCGCCGGTGGTGACGGCGACGGAGCTGACGTGGCGTCCCGATGGGCGTCTGGCCAGCGATGCCACCACCGATCAGCCGGTGTGGGCCTACGACTACGATGCTGCTGGTCAGCTCGTCGAGGCCGACCCCGATGTCGGTGCCACCCTGACCTGGTCCTATGGCGTAGCGGGGCAACGGACGAGCCACACCAACGACGATGGGACCTTCGCCTACGTCTGGGACCAAGGGAGCAGTCAGCTCGAGGCCGTCACCGGGCCCGATGGTGTGCGTGCGTTCACCTACGACGCGGCCGGCCGTCGCCTGACCGACACGATCACGCCGACGAGCGGCCCCTCGGCCAGTGTCGACTATGCCTACGACGACCGCGGTCGCCTCTCGGCGCTCACCGGCCCGTCGGGTGTCACCGAGCGTCGCTACGACATCGACGGTCAGCTCGCCAGCTCCATCGACGCACGCTTCAATGACCCGCCTGTCCAGCTCGATCTCCATTGGGACCCCACCATGGCCGTCCCTGCGCTCAGCCGGCTCGCCATGCCCACCGGTGGCGAGCTGTTCCTGACCGTCGGCGAGTCGCTCCTCAGCTTCGGTATCGACGGCCTGGGTGACACCGCCTACCCGCCCCACGATGTGCACCGCTCGCTTACGGTGACCGCGGCGCCGGTCTCGGCCTACGACCCCTTCGGCCGCCCTGACACCACCGTCGACGCGCTCGCCATCGGTTACCGCTCCGAGCTCACCCTCGACAACCTGGTCCACCTCCGTCACCGCGACTACGACCCCACCACTGGCACCTTCACTACTCCCGACCCCCTCGACGGAGTCGACGGCACCCCCACCGTCGGCAACCCGTACCACTACACAGACAACGACCCCCTCAACAAGACCGATCCGCTCGGGCTCCGGCCGGGTGATACTGAAATGCGCTGCCCGCCCGGCGAGGCGCCGGGACAGGGCCCGGGCACGACGAACGACATCTATCAAGCAGGTCTGGGTGGGCCATCGCCCTACTCAAACTTCTGTGACTCGCCGGGGGGCGGTCTCTGTTTCGCGTGGGACAGTGGGTGTACCTCGCTCATTAGAGGGTGGAGCAACGGGAACTTCTGCTCAGCCTGGTACGACGACGAATGTACGGCTATTAAGACATCCCACCCGGGTCTCTACCAGGCGACACTGGTCGTTGCGGGTGGTGCGGTCGTCGTCGCCATCTGCGCGGTGGCCTGCCCTGCTGCGGCCGCCATCACCTTGCCCACCGGGGGACTGGCAGCGCTCGCCGGAGTTACCGCGCCCACTGGTGTGATGGTCATCACGGTCAGCGCCGCGGATCTCGCCGCCGCGGCCGGAACCCTGGCCGGTCTCGGCATCTACATGGCCTCTGGAGGTCGGAACGCCGGAGGAGGCAGTTCGTCGGGGGGTGGGCCTGGGCCGCTTCGCGGCGCGGAGGCAAGGGAGGCGGCCAAGCAACTCGGGTACTCGGATCGTACTCCGCCTCAACGGGTCCCTGGGAGAGTGACCCACGGGCAGCCAGCCTTCTCAAATGGAAGGCAGTACATTTCGCCCGACGTCGATGGCCATCGAGGCGGCGTCTGGAAGATGTTTGACCGAAGCTGGAGAAGGGTGGGAACGTACAACGCAGACCTATCAGTGAAGGTTGGTCCTTGAGTGTTCTCGATAGAGATATTGGATAGGGCACTGAATGCGTGCGACGAATCGGAGCTGTCTGGTCAGCTTACGATCGACGGCTATGAAGAAGTCTTCTGTATTTCGACTGACTATTGGCAGCCACGACGTTATCAGGAACAGTGGCGTGAGGCCGCAGAGTTGATTGTCTCATCTAGCGTGGCGAAGACGGCATTTATCACCAACGCTCTTGATCCTGGTCTGGCCAACTTCCTCGTTTGGTGGCCGGCATACCGAGTGGGCGAAGAGGTGTGGCTGGGGAACGCGCTGGTGTGGCATGAGGACTACGACCTCGCACTTGTCTTGGGCGACACTCCAGCCGCTGTTCCAGATCTTCATGACTACTGGACGGACGCCGGTGATGGAACTCCATCCAAGTGGATTGTGGATATTCGGTCCGTCGAGGACTATATCGTTCGTTCCGGCCGAGGCCACGGATGAGCCGCATTCGTGGTCGCACGCCGAGGCTGAGGTCAGCTCAGACCGCTTCGGGGTTCCCGATGTCGTCGACGTGTCGTTCGGCTTGAGGTATCGGGGTGAGGTCGTCCTCGACGCGTTGGTGCACCTGCGTGCTCGTGACTACGACCCCACCACCGGGACCTTCACGACACCCGACGCTCTCGACTCTGTCGACGGCACGCCCACGGTCGGCAACCCGTACCACTACACAGACAACGACCCCCTCAACAAGCAGGATCCGCTCGGAATGAGGCCCTCGGATGGGGACTTCACGGAGTGTTCGGCGAGTTCGCCGCTGGATGGGTGGGACATCAGCAATCCTCACGCTGGGTTCTTCGAACGGGATCGGGCGCAACAAGTGTTGGCTCGGCGGGACAGCATCGAACGGTGGTCGTCAGCGAACGGGATCTCATCGTTCCTGTTGGCGACGTTGACCCATCACGAGGGCGGCAACTACCTGGATCCGTGGCGTCGTGGTGCCGCTCAGGTGGTGGATTACGGCAAGCTTGGTGGTGGGGAGGCTGGTCTCGGCTCGCCGTCGGCGGGGATCGGCAATATCCGGCCTGGTACCGCCCTCCAGGTGCTGGCTGAGCGGTACTGCGGCGAGCCGGGATGGTCGAACTTCGAGACCGGTTCGGCTTTGATCGAGAGCGACGACTTCTCGATCAGCGTCGCCGCCGGCTATCTGCGGCTGTTGAAGAACGACTACCCGACGGCGAGCAACCGTGCGCTGTTCCTCGCCTACGCGGCGTCTCGTACCTCGAACCGCATCATGAAGCACTTCGGTTGGGATTTGCAGCGGCTGACGCGCACAGCTGCTGCTGACTTCTACATCTCCCGCAGGTTCTCGGTGATGGTTGATGGCGAGCTGCTCGGAATGTCTCCATCAACGCTCAACATCTTGTTGCGTCGAGAGGGTCATTGGGAGTCGTCCAGCCGAGCGATGCGAAGGGCTGGTTGGTGAGACGGCTGCGGCTTGCGGGGCTCGCGCTGCTGCTCGTGGTGGTGGCGTCGGGGTGCGGTGACTCGTCGACTTCGGTTGCTGCCGAAGGTGATGGCTCCTCAACGACCGGGGGCGCTGCCCGAGACGAACGTGTCCCTCCGGGGCCGTTCCGGGTCGTCGATCACGAGGACGTGTACCTCAACGGCGCGGAGAACGACGACCGGCCACCGATCTCGTTCTTCCTGATCGGGGGCACCGACAGCGGACCCGAGGTCCAGGACGACGCTGGGTTGGTCGAGGCATACATCGATGCGATGCGTGAGGATGGCTGGCGTGTCGAGCCCTTCTCCACCGATGTGGACTGGTGGACCTTCTACGGTGGTCGGGGGTCGGAGAGCGTGCGTGTCGGGCCAGCTGAGATGTTCGCCGAGCTTGCGACAGCGGACGAGGGGTACGCGCGCCCGAAGTTCCGCCGGTTGGTATCTGAGCTGGACGAGCCGCTCGTGGTTGTGTCGATCGATCCGCAGGACTGACGCCCATTGAGGCTGTCCCGCCGCCGTGCTGACGATGTAGGCCGCCGGTATCGATGAGCTTTCTAGCGATCGAGGGTCAGCTCAGGGCTTTGGGTGGCCGCCGGTTCAGCTGGTGTCGCCGAGGAGGTTGCGGAGTCGGGTCTGGGTGACGAGGGCGTCGGTGAAGGCGAGGACGAGGGTGAGGTCGTCGTCAGCGAGTTCGTTGATGGCGGCGAGTTGGTCGCCGAAGGCGTCTTGGG